>JBFWPS010000124.1:0-5806 GCA_050249855.1 Gammaproteobacteria bacterium | reverse complement strand
TCTATATTTTTTACCAGTTATATATCCTAAAAGTCCACCAATAATGATTCCTTCTATTGTTAAACACCATTTTTTATCATCAGGACTTGATTGTGAATCAAATGCTTTAATCCCACAGTAAATAAAGGCTGAAATTATGAAAACAACTGCAACACTGAAAGTAATTAAATCTTTTGTTCTTCTTAGCTGCGCATCTTTAGGATCTTCAGATTGTGTTGAGACAATACTCAACGCAATATTAGGATGGCTTGCAACTTCATTGATGTCTATCTTTGACATATTTATATCCCTATAATTTCCTTAATAACTTTTTGATCTTGGATGACTCCAAGTTGGTGACCTTTTTGCTTTTCATCAAGTGCCACTTCCATTAAAGCAATTGATTTACGAAGTATTTCACTTTTAGATGTATGAGAGACTTCGGACATTTGCTCTAATGTATCATTTAATGCCTGAGAAACATCTAATGATAATCTGACCGTTTTGCTCATCTTTTAACCCCTTAAAATTTAAGTAATTTATACGTACAAAATAAGTATAGTCTAGTTAGAGCAATATTTCCACCCCCATTGCAGTAGCTTCACCACCCCCTATACATAAGGCAGCAACACCACGTTTTAAGTTCTTTTGTTTTAATGCAGCAATTAATGTTACTAATATACGTGCACCAGAAGCACCAATAGGGTGACCCAATACACAAGCACCACCATGAATGTTGACTTTCTCAATTGGAATAGATAAATCATGCATAGCTGCCATGGTAACGACTGCAAATGCCTCATTAATTTCAAATAAATCTACGTTTTTTACATTCCAATGTAATTTTGTAAAAAGTTTTTGAATTGCACCAACAGGGGCTGTTGTAAACCAAGCGGGATCTTGCGCATGGGTTGCATGACCACAAATCATTGCTAATGGGTGTAGCCCTAATGCTTTTGCTTTACTTTGTTTCATTAAAACTAAAGCTGCAGCACCGTCAGAAATAGAACTCGAATTAGCAGGTGTAATTCTTCCGTCTTTTGCAAAAACCGGTTTTAATGTTGGAATTTTTTCTGGTTTAGCTGTCATTGGTCCTTCATCTTGATTGATAATGGTTTCACCTTGTTTTGTTTTAACAGTGACAGGAGCAATTTCAAATGAAAACGAACCATTCGCTTCTGCTTTTTGAGCACGTTTTACAGAATTTAATGCGAATTCATCTAATTGTTCTCGTGTAAACCCATATTTTTGCACAGCCATTTCAGCAAAGGCACCCATGGGTTTTCCTTTATCATAAGCATCTTCTAAACCATCTAAACACATATGATCATAAAACTCTGCATGACCCAGTCTGTAACCTGCACGCGCTTTGAGTGCTAAATAAGGTGCGTTCGTCATACTTTCCATACCACCTGCAACCATGATTTCTGCAGCATCACTTAGAATTTGATCGTGTGCTAACATCACGGCTTTCATACCAGAACCACACATTTTATTAATAGTGGTAGCGCCAGTTTGTTTTTCTAATCCTGCACCTAGTGCAGCTTGTCTTGCTGGTGCTTGACCAAGGCCTGCTGGTAAAACACAACCCATGATGACTTCATCAATATTTTGAGGATCGATTTGACTTCTGGAAACAGCATTTTGAATAGCAACACTACCTAATTGAGGTGCGGTTATGTCTTTAAAACAGCCTAATAAATTACCAACAGGAGTACGAGCTAACCCTACAATTACAATGGGATCTTTTATCATAATTATTCTCCATAAAGATAGCCAATATCATACAGTATTAGGTATTAAAACAAAGGGGTTAAGCTAAGATAGTAGGCAATTTATATTTATTTTAATTTTGCTAGTAAGCTGAATCATGGTCAACATGTAATGTTAATAGCCTAAGAAATTGTTCCTGCCTTAGTGCTAGCGCACGATACTTTTGTGAAAATCGAAAAGAATAAATACGATGACCAGCTTTTGATTGTTTAGATAAAATGAGTTCCCATTTTAAACCTTGGTCAGAATAGAGTTGGTCCCATGTCAGCTGTGAAATTTTTTTCAGTGTTTTCAGTAATGCTAATTGCTCATTTTTTTCGAGAGAGAAGAAATCCTTCTGAAATTCAGGATTATTCATATCAATTTTTATTTCAACCATTTTTGATAGCCTTAATAAGGGCATCGAAATTATCATTTGGTTTGTTTTTGTCAGACCACTCTAAAGCTTTGTCTAGCTTTTCTAGATGTTTTTTTTGATAAAGCCATTGTTCATTGTCTGGAATAAATTCGCCTGATTTTATAATCCAAGTGTTCGAATTTATTTGATCAATAATGATCATTTTTCCGGCAAACTCTTTGCCTAAGGAAACTTGACCATTCGCACCGATCATTTTAACTTGTTGATGTATATTCATAGTTCTAATCCTTTATTTTGACAATTTAAGATTTGCACATGATTTTAGTATAGCACGATTTTAGGAAAATAGGAAATTCAATTTTTCATGGAGAATGATGAAAAGACCTAATTACATTGAAGAAATTGCGATTTTAACTCAACAGCTTTTGGTTCTATTTACATCGTTTCATTAAACAACTCTCTACCAATTAACATACGGCGTATTTCAGAGGTGCCGGCGCCGATTTCATAGAGTTTTGCATCACGAAGTAAGCGACCCGTAGGATATTCATTGATATAACCATTACCGCCTAAACATTGAATCGCATCTAGCGCCATAAGGGTTGCTTTTTCAGAGACATATAAAATTACACCAGCTGCGTCTTTACGGGTGATTTCGCCGCGATCGCTGGCTTGTGCAGCGGTATATAAATAAGCACGACAAGCACTGAGTGTGGTATACATATCCGCGATTTTACCTTGCATTAATTGAAATTCCCCAATGGCTTTTCCAAATTGTTTTCTTTCATGCACATACGGTAAAACAATATCCATACAAGCCTGCATAATACCAACAGGGCCACCTGATAAAACTAAGCGTTCGTAATCCAAACCGCTCATTAAAACTTTTACACCTTGATTGACTCCACCTAATACATTTTCTTTAGGAACCAAACAATTTTCAAAAACTAATTCACAAGTATTTGAACCACGCATACCTAATTTATCAAGTTTTTGTGCGGTACGAAATCCTGCAAAGTTTTTTTCAATGATAAATGCTGTGATTCCCTTAGGGCCCGCATCTTTATCAGTTTTTGCATAAACAATTAATACATCGGCATCAGGACCATTGGTGATCCACATTTTATTGCCATTTAAACAATAATGATCATTTTTTTCATCTGCATGTAATTGCATACTGACTACATCAGAACCCGCGCCTGTTTCACTCATGGCAAGGGCACCAATCCATTTGCCAGAAATTAAATTGGGTAAATATTTTTGTTTTTGTTCGTGAGAACCGTTTCGATGAATTTGATTCACACAAAGATTGGAATGCGCCCCATAACTTAATGCAATGGATGCAGAAGCACGACTAATTTCTTCCATTGCAATGACATGTTCTAAATAACCTAAACCTGCACCGCCGTATTCTTCTGAAACGGTGACTCCAAGAACACCTAGCTCACCAAGTTGTGGCCATAATTCATTTGGAAAAGCATTATTTTTATCAACTTCATCTGCTAGCGGTGCAATATGGCGCTGTGCAAAACCATGTACACTATCACGAATCATCCCTGCTGTTTCACCCAGTGCAAATTGTAAATTTGATTGCATATTTATTCCTTATGAAAACCAATTGCTCTTAAACGTTGTTCTAAATTCGGATGCGTTGAAAACATACTTGAAATTGATTTAACAGGATCTGCCCCTGTGCTGACTGGATCATAAAGATAGGCTGCGCGTCTTACATCTTCATGTGCGGTTTGACCATATTCTTGTCGATATTCATTGATATTAGTTTGATGATCTTGATGAATTTTAATTAAGGCTCGTCCCAGCGGGGTATTATCACGCATCAATTCAACACAACCTGAATCAGCCATGTATTCTCTGGTACGGCTTAAATATAACATCAATAAGATAGTTATAATGGGCATAACAAAACGGAGGATTAAAACGATAATAAAAAATCGATTGTCTTCACGTTTACGTTCACCACCATAGATCATGTTATAAAATAATATATCGATCACAATTAATATCATATTACTTAACACAGATGCCGTCATGGTTAAACGGATGTCTTCATGACGAATATGACTTAATTCATGCGCCATGACTGCCTGTAGTTCACTTCGGTCTAATTTTTCAAGCAAACCACGTGTTATAGCGACCATTGCAGATTTTTCACTAAGGCCTGATGCAAATGCATTCATATAGTTTGCATCGATAATATAAACACGCGGCATAAATCGTAAACCCGCTGCTACTTTCATTTCTTCGACTACATTATAAAGTTGTTTTTCAACTAGAGAGGTTGCAGTATCTGGTGTAATTTGTTTGTAGTCAGTTCCAAGTAACATAATTCTATCTGAAAACCAACGCGATACTAATAATGAAAATGCTGCAACAGCTAAAGTGATTAGTGTTGCGATTGGAAATAATTTTAAGGTGATCAATGCATAAAATATTGTTGAAATTGGAACATAGGAATGTTCTGCATAAAGCATTGTATCGATTAGTAATCCAAGCCCTAGGTAAATCATAAAGAAAATAAAGATAACCCAATGTGTGCGATGTTGGTTTTTTCGTATTTGGGTGCGCCAGTCAGTGGCGCTAGTATGGTTATGGTTCATTTGGTTCATAGTGATTTAAGCATTCTAGCTTGCTAGGGCCTGCAACAACGCAGGCCTTGCAATGACGACAATAATAACTTGTCCTTGATAATTAATTATAGTTTTACAGTATAAGCTTCCTGTTCTGCAATTTTTTCTTCTGGTAAATTCCAGTAAATGAAATTTTTGTCTAACTTGCCAGAACACATAGATACGATCATAGACTCAAAAAATGATTTTTTGGTTGCATTATATCTTTCAATGCTATCGTTGAATGCTTGTTTAGCAAATGCTAATTTATTTTCTGTATTGACAATTTCTTCTTGAAGTTGCAAAGCATTCTGATTGGCTTTCAAATCAGGATAAGCTTCAAATAGAAAATTAATACCAGTAGCAATTGTAGAAATAGCATTTTCAGCATCAATTTTCCCTTGTAGATCACCTTTACTATCAGCTGTTTTTGATTGTGACCGAAGTGCTACAACATCTTTTAATACCGTTTGCTCATAATTCATGTACTTTTTGACAACTTCAATGAGTGATTCAAATACTTTGAAACGACGATCGAGCTGGATATCAATTTGTTTATTATTATTATTAACGGTTTCAATCATTCTAATTAATTTATTGTAGATTGAGACAAACCATGCACCCAACGCCACAACGATAATTAGAGCAATTATTAATACGCTCATTGTGATCTCCTTATTTAAACGTCGAAAGTACTATAACATATCTAATAATGTTTCAGCAAAGTGTGTAAAAATTGCCGTCATTTATATATTAAATTCGCCTGAAATAGGGTGTCTTGTTAAACTTGATCGGCTTTAACAAGGCGGATGGAGGGACCGGTCGTCATTAGAGGAACAAGCCTCGTCTCGCAGTCATGGTCCTCCATCCACACATTGCCATTGCTCCGAATAGATGGTTGGGGACAAGCCCCGGATTCATAAGTATGGAGCAATCACATTGTGGGAGTGTTGAAAACCAAAGACTATCTAATTGAAATCAGTTAAAATGGAAAAAATTTTATGAAGGAGCGAAGGATGCATCAAATAGAGATGGTTAGTTTAAATGATTTAGTTTCTTCGAGTCATAT
>JBFWPS010000123.1:0-5813 GCA_050249855.1 Gammaproteobacteria bacterium | reverse complement strand
TTTGATGAACAATAGTATGAATATTTAATTTTAACTAATAAAAATCCTGAAATTGTGGTAAATAGAATAACTGCATTATTAGATTGTTATGCAGATTATATAACACAAGCATCAGAAGATGTCGATTTGGAAAATGAACCTAAGGCAATCAAGAACCAAATTGAAAAAGAGTCTCTTCGTGATAGAGAACTTTTTTTACAATCCAACATAAACTTTATTCTGTCTAAGTTAAAAGATATTAATGAGTTTATTGAGTTTAATGATTCTGTAAGACGACCAATCTATTCGGAACAAAAAGATGGTATTTTAAATATATTGGAATATTTATCTTACTTAACTGTAAAAACAAGTTTTGAATGCTTGCCAGAGTATAAAAATCTTTTTGAAAATTTAGAACACTATAACGACAAACTTGTCAATTCAATAAAATCGTTGTTAAAAGTAGGGATGGCATTCAATTTACAGTATTTTATTCTGGAGTGTCAAAAGCGTTTGTTCGAACGAGCTTATGATAGTTTTGACCAACTTATTAGAATGCCACTACCTGAATCGTTTGTTGAAAAAAACCAAAGATATATTGACCTGCTCGGAAAAATTGGCCACATGGCTACGCATGAAAAAATATTTTCTAACAAATCTAAAACAATCACCGGTATTATTCTAAAAATACTACCTCAGCTCGATACATCACATTTAATTAGTTAATCATAAAAACACATGTTTTATGTTCTATAATGAGTAATATATGAAATATCATCAATGATTCGCGCAGGAGCTAATAACATGAGTAACAATCTACGCCGTATTAAAACGTCTAAAAAAGCTGATCATAGGCATTTGGAAGCAACAATTAGAAAATTAAAAAAGCATTTCGAAATGGGGCATGTAGAAGATTGTAAAAAATTAATGTTAAGAGAAATGCGCCATTACTTAGAAACGAAAAACAAAAGCATGCTACGTAGTTGTATTGATATATTTACTAAAGGTGGCCTTTTGTCCTATCAGAACCTACCATCTAATGAATATAAAGAAGCAGAACTCATGGTAGATTATTTGGAAATAGATATTTTAAGGAATGAACTCCTAGAAGATAAGAGGCTTATGGGGTTTATGGATGTTATGGAGAAACTAAAATCTAAATAATCTGTTGTAACTTAATTTTATTTAATAGTTCGCACCTTGATAAAAATCGAGTATGAAGAGAAATTTTATAACCAAACCAGACTTTTATCTAAAAGATAATAAATATATTCCTTGGTTACTACAATCCTTCAATTTTCATGAATACATATCAGATTTCTTTACGTTGTTGACTTGATGCTCATAGCGCCTAAGAAGCTAGATCCTGTCTAAATTTTTTCCTACTAATGAATGTGCAAATATAGCACAGGTTGTAATTCAGATATCGTTCTATAATTACTTTATTAGAATATTAAAAATACATTAAGGCTATATTAAGTCCAATGTATTTCATAAGGTGATTATATGGCTACTGGCAATAAACATACACACAATATGCCTCATTACAGTGATAAATATGAAGACCCGCATCCTTGGCATGAAAACAAGCTTGTATTAGCTGTTACGGGTGAATCTGCAAGTCTATCGAATCAAAAAAATATGGAAGTTGATAGATTGGCTGGAAGTGAGTCAGCTAAAGACCTTCAGGAATTAAAAGACCAACTAAGCAAAAACGCAGAAGATTCCATGCAAGAGCTGATGCATTTATTAGAGGCAAGCGATGGCTCTGCGAAAAGCTTATTAGAAGAGCTTTCTACAAAAATGACTAAAGAAGAAAGAGCTTTTTTAGAAAAAGACTTAGCAGGGAAAAAGTTACATGATTACTATGAACTAACTAAAACTAAAAAAGGTGAAGATGCGTATTTAAAAATAAAAGACAGTGTTGCTCATCGAAAGCATTATAACGAAACAACATCAAAGGCTATATTAGAAAGAGTACGAAGTGCAGCACAATTTGGCTCACCTATGGTATTAGCATTAGTCTTTATGACAACACCACCATCAGATTTATTCAATGCTATTGTAGGCCCACCACATCACCGTGCCCCATTTATAGTTAAGATCGAAAAGGAAAAATGGTTTGAAGTGTTTGGTTTTTCTCTCTTGCTTGAAAAACTTTTCGATTTAGCCAGAATGAAACATAAAAAGAAAGCATCTAGTTCTTTAGATGATTGGTGGCTATTAGAAGAAGATAGAAAACACTTTGAAAGATACTATGCATTGCCTTTGAGCGAACAGATGGCTAAGAATACGCTAAGAGCGATATTGGAGAAATATAGTTTGTTGCCAGTGAATGAACAACATCAAATGTTTGAATATTTATTTGAGGTACGATTAGAGGCATTGAAAAGTCGTAAACAAACTTTACAAGCAGCAATTGACTCAGATACAGGTGATAATCTTTTTAAAGAACGTGCTAAACGTGAGATATCTCAAATTGAACTTATTGAGGTTCAACTTACAGATCGTTTTAACGCTTATAAAAAAGATCATACGATGGAGAACTTACATGCTTGTGAAACGTTATATGAAGCTTTGCCGAGTGATACACTCGCTTCAATAAAACTTATTTGCAATAGAGATTTTCAAATAAAATGTCAAGATATGTTTAATGATTCTAAAACTGAATATTATCAAGACGTAAATGTTGAAGACATTGATGTTCTTATAAATAAGATGTTAGAAATTACAGAAAGTGCAAGTTCAAAATATCAATCTAATTTAAAAAACATATAAACTTACTTACCTTGGTATTAACTCAGGTCAAATCTAATATTTTTAGTACTAACTACTATAAATAACTCCAGAAGCAATCACAGTAATCAAATCAAGTTTGACTTTTTATTATGCAGCAAAAGAGCTCGTTAGTTTAAAATAAAATCAAAATAGACTGTTTTTTCACTATATATTTGACGTACTATCAATTAGTGATTAGAATCCACCGTATTTAGATTACATTGAGGGGAGAGCCATGTATAAAACAGGCGGTGCCGCAACTCAAAGTCACAATAGTAAATGGGTAGAAGATCGTTTAGCGCAATTTAAACAGTTGTCAAAAGAAGAGCAACTTGAACTTGTTACAAAATTACGAGAAGCTAGAATGGAAACTCGTATTGATGCTCTTGCTACATACAAAGCAAATTTACAAGCTCAGGTTCAAGGTACACCTACCGCACTAACCAAGCGACCTGCAGACACACAACCCGGCCAACCCAAGATTTCCACCGCTTCTAGACAAGCTAAGCAAGTTTCAGCGCCTCTTGCAGCTGCGCCAGTTAAACCAGGCACAGCCACAGCTCAGCAGCCTTTAAAGCCACCAGCAGCAGGGCAGGGGACATTTAAGCTTTCTCCAGCTGAGATGACCAAGCTTATCGATGCGGAAGTTGGAAAAATGATTGCCGCAGGTGTTGCTATAAGAGTTAATGCTGTGCGACCCAGTGATCTAAATCAATTAACGGTTTATCAGCGTAATCTAAAAAATATCACCGCATTTTTACAGAATCGATTGAAAGAATTACTCCTAGAACCAGCAAACAAGTCAACCTCAGATCTAGTTTTAAAAGCTGCTAAAAAAACTGTTCAAAAACCCTCAAATGAAAGTAAAATTGATGCGACTATTAGAGAAAAGTTCGTAGCAACGGCTATTACGGGATGTTCGTCACTACTTCTTGGAGACGAAAAGTCTCTAGACGCTATTAATATACTGACTGGTAAAGCAGCTAGTTTAAGCAATTCTCCTGCGAAAAGTGCGAGTTCAAAAGCACAGAGCAGACCCGCAAAGGTATATTAAATCTAGTTGCGAACTTATTTTTCAACTTCCCTCCAGTGTATCACTGCTGATATACCACAACGGTATATTTTCAATTTTTCTCATCAAAATTTAACTTTTTTTCTCTATGATGTGTAAGAAAAATACTATTCTGTTCTTTCTTTCCACAAATATTTCATATTAGTTCTATAATTAATCATTATATTGCTTAGAAATAAATGGGGAATTTATGCTAAACGAAGAGAGACAAATAGAGTTGCAAGAGTTGATTGAAGAGCAACAAGCTCAGATGCAACGAACTAATGAACGAATTGTTAAAATTCAAAAAGAAAAATCAGGAAAGCTAGATGAAGAAAGACAAAAGGAGTTTGATGGTTTACTTGCAGAAAGGAATGCCTGTATAAATGAGATAGCTGATCTCCGCGATCAAATAGCCGTCCTCAATGCAAAAACTGATGAAGAAATTTATGAAGAAGCACGAAGACCACCTAACCATCCCAAACCAGGGCCTACTAGGGAAGAGGTAAGAGCCGCTGTATCGAGTAGTGCAGCGTTAGCATTAGGAACTTCTGCTGGAGCAGTCCCGGTCCCTTCGAGCCATGAACCAACAGCAATCAGTAAAATATTTAAAGATTATAAAATAGAAAATCCCTCTCCAGAACAAACGATTGTAACAAAAGATACAACGAAAATTGAATTTACTAAAGACCAAGTTAAAGTTACTAACGCAAGTCCAAAAACTTATGCAGATATTGCTGCCTATGCAAAAGAACTTGTAGGTGATGATGCACTCATTACCATTCATAATGCGAGTAACTTAGAAGTAATGGTTAAGGCATTTAAAGAAGCAGGTGTTAAATTTCAAGCTGGAAATGAGGCAGTAAAAACAGCGCTTGCTGCTTTAGAAGCAAGACCAACTGCTGCAACACTACCTGTAATACCAACCGCTTCTCCAGCCGCACCAGCTAGTGGAGCACCAATTCCAATTACATCTCCAACAATTGCAAGCGCAGCTATTCCTGCTCCTATAACAGCACATGCAGCAGCATTAGATGGAAAAGAAGGTGATAAAAGCTCTAAAAGCGAATCAAGTATGGGCCATGAAGAAGAAAAAGATGATGACGAAGTATCTGAATCGGATTTTGGAAGTTCTTATTCTGGTTCTAGTTTTGGGCGTTAAAGTGAGACTTTTTTGAAAAACTCAAACAAACATTTATGAGTGAAAACATTTGGCATGTGATTTATAGGTAATAATTATATCGATAAATTGCTATTTCTTACATGACACAGAATATTCTAATAATATAGATAGAATTATTTGCAACTTAAATCAAAGTTAGCACTTTGCATTATTTCTGGAGGGAAAAGCAGCTTTAATTCTTTAATATGAGCACGTAAATATGGGCCGTATTTTTTGCCAAACAATCCTGCTTTTTGATCATGTTCTTCTATTAGTAGCCATTGATTATAGTAAAAATATTTTTGAGCAGCTGTTATAGCATGACTAATTGCGGTATATTCAGGAGTGTCAGCAATATGTTTCGCTAATTCTTTTTGTGCATTTTTTATTTCTTCTAAAAATAAGTTAACACAGTTGGCCATAAGTTTTTGATCATTTTTAGTTTGATGCTTTTTGTCCACTTGGTGTGTTCGTTGCATATCATCTAGATGTTTTTTTGTATTCTGTAAAAAGGTATATAAAAATCCGGCAACCTCATTACCAGGAACCATGAAATAGTTTCTTGCAGCGTTACTAAAAATGTTAGTAGATACTTTAATTCGCTCTGGTGGATAGAAATCAGTTTGCAATGACTGGGCCATGGCAAGTTCTCTATCGAGCCAGGTAGCAGCACCTAATAAAGAATTATATTGTGTTAGGCTTTTTTGTTCATTTTGCAAAGAAAGGTCATTATTTGAGGTTTCAGTAGTTTCCATAGCATGAAGAAATTGCAGCTCAATATGCAAAAGGTATAATTAATAGAACCATACAAACTGCCATGCAGTTATCAAAAGCGAAATTAGA
>JBFWPS010000122.1:0-5888 GCA_050249855.1 Gammaproteobacteria bacterium | reverse complement strand
TCCGATGAGCATGTCGAGGTTCATTTAAAAGAGCTATTTGAATTAGCTTATAAAAAGGAACGTTTTAAGGAAGTTATTGTCGCGATTGTTGATTTTGCTATGCCTAATTTAAACGGATTACAATTTGCTGAGAGATTAAAAAATAAAAAAATAAACGTTATTATGTTAACAGGTGAAGCAGAGAACTCAACAGCGATAAAAGCTTTGAATGAAGGGTTAATCGTTAAATTTATAAAAAAAGATGCTAAAGAGATTATTTTTACATTAAAACGATGGATTTTTGAAAGTCAAATGAATTTTTTTAAGGCATCTTCTATGCCCATTCTGCAAGCTTTTTCATCTAAAGATAATAATTTAATTCAACTCTTGAGTGATCAAAGTTTAATTAACTATTTTCATGAACTTGTCGAGAAATATAAAATTGAAGAATATTATCTTATGAATCCTACCGGATCGTTCAGTCTCATAGATATTCAAGGGAATATCAGATGGTTTATTGTCAAAACAGCAGATCAGTTAAAAAAATTTGCTGAGTCTCATGCTAATCTTTTAACGAAAACCGAAGTTGATCAACTAAAGTCAGGAGATTTAATGCCCTTATTACTGGCTGACCAGATACCAGAGGACTTTGATAAAAAGTATTCGAAGTATTTTGTTAAGCCTGTTTGTCTATCAGGAAAAGAAATCTATTATGTTGCATCTGGAACAGAAATTATGGATGCGCCTAAAACAGATCGTCAGATATGTACATTAGATTCTTATATTGATAGTCTCGAAGAATAAAAAGTCGCCTCCAAACTTAGCTACAACAAAATAATTTTTCACTTTAATGAAAAAATTTAATAAATTTCTAGAATAGACGTTTGAGTAGAATTATTGCAGGTTGGGTAGAAACTGCTTTACTTTTTAAAATGACTTGATTTGTCAAAAAATCAAAGTATATTTTATCCTTTTGATGGAATGTGTATTAACGAGGGGGTTGATGCCATGGGTTTCTACTCTGGTGTAAAAAAAGCTGTCAAACCATTGGTTGATGTACCACGTTGGTTAGATGTTAATCGATTGATGCAGTTTGGCACATTTATTGGTACCGCAGCGAAGCGGGCATTTACATTTCAAAAGCCTGAACAAAAAGAAACATTTGAACAAGCCTTAGCGCGACTTAAAATCACCGAAAAAGATCTAGCTCATCGCAAAAGAGAATTCACAAGATTATTAGTTATTTATTTGATTGCGTTTATCGCTATTTTTTCTTATGGCATCTATTTATTTTCGACTGCGCATATAAAAGCAGGCACTTTAGCATTAGCTATTTCATTAATACCGCTAGTACAAATTTTTCGTTTTCATTTTTGGTTATTTCAAATTAAGTCGAGAAAATTGGGCTGTTCTGTTCGTGAGTGGTTTTACTATGGTATACTTAGGAAAGCTAAATGAAACGCATACTAATCCTTCTAATTAAAACTGTATTTTTATCTTTTCCTCTATTAGCAGCTGCTCAATCTGGTGGTATTCCTGATGTTTTAAGTCCACCTGCTGTTGAAAATGGAACTGATTTAGCCATTCAATATTTGCAAGATATTTTCGGTGTGGTGGACGGCGTACTACATGGTAGTGGTAGTCAAATCATGGGTGCTATGTTCACTGCTTTTAATGCAGGCGCGTTAATTTTAGGCGGAATGATAATTTTTTACACAATGCTGGTTTCAACATTGAATACTGCGCATCAAGGTGAGATTTTAGGCAAAAGTTGGTCTTCAATGTGGATTCCTGTCAAATCTGCAGCAGGTATTGCTTTGCTGTTACCTAAAGCGACTGGTTATTCTATCATTCAGATTTTTATGATGTGGTCTGTTGTCCAAGGAGTGGCGTTAGCCGATACGATTTGGGATAGCGCTTTAGCTTATTTAATGCAGGGTGGTGTGATTGTGCAACAACAATTAGCACCACAAAGTGGAATGGTTGATACCGTTGCGAATGTATTAACTTCAGAAGTATGTATGTATGGTTTACAAGATGTTTTAACCACAGCACGTCAACAATATCTTCAGCAAAATCCAGGAACATCAGTTGAACCTGTACCATTATTTTTAAGTACTATTGTGCCAATCAATGTTACTTCTGATCCCGCACAATACCCCGCTTGTTTGAATCCAGATGGTTCTTATAAAAAACCTTGTGTGTCATTTCCTGGTGGTAGTGCGACAAATCCAAACTATAGTACGGCCACGTATGGTAGTTTGAATGGTTTATGTGGTCAAATTTCTTGGAATCCGCCTAGTTCAAGTGGTCCTGCTGCCGTTGCCAATATGAATAGTGTATTGAATGTTTCTCAAGCACAAACAATCGCAGTACAACAAATTATTTTAGGGTTATCAGGCCCGGCTCAAAACATTGTAAATGTTATGCTACAGCATAACAACGGTGCTATTACCGTTAATACGGGGATTGATTTAACCTCTATTTTGCAAAAGAAAATGCTTTACGATACGGTTCAAGATTATCAAGGCATTATTATGCCACTTTATATGCAGCTTGCCGGTGGTGGTGGTAGCGGCATTATTCCACGCGCAATCTATGATCAAGCAAGTTCACAAGGTTGGATTACGGCTGGTGTTTTTTATCATGTGTTAGCTGCTACTAATGATGCTTTATTTTCCTCTGTTTTAAGTCCGCCTAGTACGACGGATAAACAAGGGATTATGCAAAGTTTAAATACTAATTTATCAAGCAAATTGCCAAAATGGGCTCAAAGTTATAGTGATGTCATTGCGCAATTAGTTTCTTCGTCCAATTTAGCAAGTTATATCTCAACAGCTAAATCAACAAAATATAATATTAATGCAGGTTTAGCATCTGAAGAACCTGGTGCCAATACGGCATTAGTAGGAAATATTTTACAACAAGCGGTGGGTCGAGGTGCTGGTTTAGGTGAAATTTTAGATTCAGTTGCAGGCCCAATCATTGGACCTTTGATTGGTATTATTAATGCATTTGTTGCATTGGGATTATCGCAAATTACTAATTTTAATCCGGTACTTGCATTAGCATTATTGGGGAATAGTTTAATTGATTTAGTTGTGAATGTATGGGTAGTTGGTGGTACGAGTGCGGGTGTGGTGACTGGTGCTTTAGGTGCGATACCTTGCGTAACACTTTCAAACGCAGTGAATTCAGTTTTAATGTGGATTATCCCGCTGTTATGGTCCATGTTAGGATTATTATTCGTCAATGGATGTTTAATGGCATTTTATATTCCAATGATTCCATTTATCTTATTTGCATTTGGTTCAATAGGTTGGTTAATGGCGGTTGTTGAAGCTATGGTTGCAGCACCGATTGTGGCTTTAGGGATTACACACCCTGAGGGGCACGAAGTTTTAGGTAAATCAGATCCAGCAGTGATGTTATTAGTGAATGTTTTTTTAAGACCAAGCATGATGATCATCGGTTTTATAGCCGGTATTATTCTTTCCTATGTAGGTGTTTGGTTAATTAACCAAGGTTTCTTTGAAGCAATGGCACTCTCTGTTGCAAGTTCGTTATCTGTGTCTGCTTCTATCATCTTTATTATTCCTGCCGTACTTATTATGTATACAGTGATTGTTATTGCTGTTATTAACCAAGCGTTTGCAATGATCAATGTGGTACCCGATCGTGTGTTGCGTTGGATTGGTGGTCAACCTGAATCAATCAGTGAAATGGCCAAAGCAGGTCTTGGTGAAGTTCAAGCTGGCATGAAAGAGGGTATGGGCGAGCTTGGAAAAGGTATTGGTACTACGCAGCAAGCAAAGGGTGGTCGAGCCGATAAACTTGGTAAAGCGACAGCTACTACCCCTGGTGGTGGAGGTGGCGCCGGTGGCGGTGGCCCTCCTGGTGGTGGTGCAGGTGGTGGAGGAGGTATGCCTGGAGCTGACCAACTTCAAATGGGTAAGGGCCCAGAAGGTGGTGGTGGCCCTGGTGCACCCGGCGGTGGCGAAGGCGGGCCTCCGAAACCTCCTGGCGGTGGTGGCGGTTAGGGTTACACATAGGCAGCACATGATTAAAATAGTGTGCTGCCTATTTAATTTTTGTAATTTATTTTCTTTTTTATATTATGATTTCTTATCCTCATTTCAATCCCATAGCACTTCAAATTGGGTTTTTAAAAATTCATTGGTATGGATTAATGTACGTGCTTGCTTTTGTTTTAGCTTGGTGTCTTGCATTATATCGAGCCAAACGAAGTAGAGAGGAATGGAATAAAAAACAGATTGAGGATTTATTATTTTATTGTGCTCTGGGCGTTGTCATCGGTGGTCGTCTTGGTTATGTATTTTTTTATGATTTCTCTGGTTTTTTAATCGATCAATGGATAGTTTTTAAAATTTGGCAAGGTGGTATGTCATTCCATGGTGGTCTTTTAGGCGTCGCCTTAGCACTATGGCTTTTTGCTAATAAATATAAAAAATCTTATTTTGATGTAACCGATTTCGTTGTTCCACTCGTACCACTTGGATTGGGTGCAGGTCGCATCGGTAATTTTATTAATGGTGAATTATGGGGGCGTGTGACTAATGTGCCTTGGGGAATGGTTTTTCCAAATGCTGGACCTTTACCTAGGCACCCATCACAATTATATGAATTTTTATTTGAAGGAATTATCTTATTTATAATTCTTTGGGTTTATTCTTCAAAATCTACACCAAAAATGGCTGTGTCGGCCTTGTTTTTGTTATGCTATGGTACATTCAGATTTATTTTAGAATTTTTCCGCCAACCAGATCCTCAATGGGGATATATTGCATGGAATTGGTTGACTATGGGACAATTATTATCATTACCAATGATTTTAATCGGTATAATTTGGATGGGTGTAGCTTATCATCAAGTAAATAAAGTGAAGGGATCCATAAAATGAGACAATATTTAGAATTATTAAATCATGTTATGCAACATGGGGTTGATAAAGCAGATCGAACCGGCACAGGTGTGCGAAGTGTTTTTGGTTATCAAATGCGTTTTAATTTACAGGAAGGTTTTCCTTTGGTAACGACTAAAAAAGTTCATTTACGTAGTATTATTTATGAATTATTTTGGTTTTTGAAAGGTGATACGAATATAAAATATTTGAATGATAATAAAGTAACAATTTGGGATGAATGGGCTGATGAAGAAGGAAATTTGGGTCCGGTTTATGGTAAACAATGGCGCGCTTGGGAAACGTGTGACGGAAAGCAAGTCGATCAAATCAGTCAAGTCATCAATGAAATTAAAGTCAATCCTAGTTCTAGACGATTAATAGTAAGTGCATGGAACGTAGGTGATTTAGAACGAATGAAATTACAACCTTGTCATGCGATGATACAGTTTTATGTTGCAAATGGCGCGCTTTCTTGCCAACTTTACCAACGTTCAGCTGACTTGTTTTTAGGTGTTCCATTTAATATTGCTTCTTATTCTTTATTAACACATATGGTTGCACAACAGTGTGAATTGAAGGTAGGCGATTTTGTTTGGAGTTGTGGGGATGCACATATTTATTCAAATCATTTTGAACAAGTAAAATTACAATTATCTCGCAAACCTCATTTATTACCGCAACTGGTTATTAAACGAAAGCCTTCTTCTATTTTTGAGTATGAGTATGAGGATTTTGAATTTGTAAATTATCAGTGTCATGAGGCAATCAAAGCACCAGTCGCCGTGTAGAGATATAGCGGGGTTTTGGTGGGCACACGTGCACTTCACATTAACTTGAAAAAACCCATCTGCATTGCAGGTTTTGATAATCATTAGAAGGCTCCTTCCAGTGCGGTAAACTTACCGTTCAAACCCAAAAAAGGAGCCTTACCGATGAAATTATACGCAGGAATTGATTTACACTCAAATAATTCTTACGTTGTTTT
>JBFWPS010000121.1:0-5890 GCA_050249855.1 Gammaproteobacteria bacterium | reverse complement strand
AATTATTAAAAAGCATACCACATTGCAAATCTGTGGAAGATTATGAAAAACTGCTTCCTTGGAATATGCAACAAGATTATCTCAAAACTATTTGATCAAACTAGTATGTAGGTGACGGAGCGCTTACACCAGATCGCCATGGTAAACAAGTCTTAATGGATGATGCTTGGAAGGATAATAATGGTTTCTTTCAAATGCTAAAGGAACATGCCTATGTACATCTTGATCATAATTAAACTCCATTTTATAAGAACGAATTAAACTGGCTATATCCTCTAAACTATCTAACTTTTCTTGAAAAGTAATTACACTTATTCCATTTTCACTGCCAGGTATTTTAATTTTTATGGACCTCACTTTAATACCTCATATTATTTAAAATAAATCGCAACCTTTCCTTTTAGATTTTGACGCTGAAGCAGTTGTTTCCATTGACCCAACTCCCAAACTAGGCTCTATAGGCCACCGATCATAACGGATTGTACTTGTATCACCAAAATTTGTTTGCTGCCATAATGTCGCCCATCTTGTCTTAGTGTCTAATGAAATTTCAGCTGATCTTTCGGCTCGGTAGCTTACGTAAAGACAACCTGGGATCACTTCATCTGCCCTATCATATTCAGGATTTTTATTCGTTTCAAATCCTGGTAAAACCATCGGTGCTTGTGTGAACAGATAATCTGCTAAGGATAGGTTAATTGCCTGCAAAACATTATACCAATCTTCCATCGTAAAACTTGTATTATCACTTGGGTAAATTGTAATAACTTTACCACGTTGTTTTTCGTCATACCGATAGATAGATGTTTTATTAAGTTGAATAACTTTAAAATGTGCAGCATGATACTGGAAACAAATATCTCTCACACGTTGCCAACCTGCTTCCAAAATTTGACTATCCGTATCTTTAATCATTATGTGAAATTTACACTGCCCAGATCACAAGTATATTGTGTCTTCTGTTGGACCATTTGTTTCATCTAAATCATATGCAGAAATTATGAAGGAAGGTGATTCTCCTATCGCATAATTACCGCGTCTAAATGTATACTTTATTTTGGGATTGTTTGGATCTTGATACTTAACGCGATTTACAGTTTGCTCACATCCCTGAGTTAGTAAAATATTTAAACGTAGATAGTCTACATCATGTATGTCAGAAGTACGCAAACTTTATTCAAGGTATTCAAGGTTGTATTAGGCATCATGATATTATCTTTAATATTATGATTAAAATATAGTTAATAAGGCAGGATAGAGATGGATTTGTTTATTTAATACAAAGTTCGTATTAAACAAGTTCTACGTGGAACAACTAAACCATTTGAACAATGAATCTTAATCCCTGTAACAGTCACAATCCACCATGTAATTGTCACAAAGAATTGTTGTTTTTCCCTGTAACTGTCACATATAATGCCTGTATAAATCACATAAGTCCCTGTAACCGTCACGTACTATGCCTGTAAGTGTCACATATAATTAATAAATATCCAATTAAATCAATTAACTACAACGGATTAAACTAACTATAAACTGTTAAACAATAACAAACAGTTTGATAGCAAATTTTATATTAAAAGTTATGAAAACTAGAGATACATTAACTCAAGTCACTTGAGTTACACGTCAAGATCTTAATATTCTTTGTAGAACAGCTGTTCTAAGAATTCTACTTTTAATTCCCTCGAGCATTGGAAATTCCTTACGAATAAGTATGGCTGCTTTATCTATTTTCAATTTTAAAGGATAATCCAATACCGCCGTTTCTATTTTATCGAATCCATACATTTCATCACTATAGCTAATAAGCTCTGTAAAATCTTTATATTTTAATAAATTTTCAACAGCTTCAGATATCCACTTACTTTTTCCGCGAAAACCATAACCATCTTTTATAACACGTTCACGAATTTCATTTTTTAAATTATTTGGAATAGCAAAACTAATTTTAGTTTTATTCAACATCTATTACCCCTTCTTTATGCTTGCTCAAGTAACTTGACTAACTGGCGAAAGGCCATCGCAATTGATTTATGATCATCCCAATGAATATTATTAAATTCATGATTTAAATGTTGGAAATTTTCATGTTCAAGAATTGTATTTATAATTGTTTTTGCTACTCTTAGACTTCCTGTCTGGCCAAAATTGACTTTGGTTTGAGTAGTATGTTTATCTTTGCGTACGATATTTGGAGGAATATCACGGGCGAATTTTTTTAACTCAGAAAGCGTTGAACCATTCAGACATGCTTGAATCAGCATGTTTTGTATTTTACTAGGAGATTTAGATATTAACGCAGCTTTTTCGATATTTTTTATCTCTCCAGATTGAATATGCTTTCTTAGTTCATCAGAAGCATTTAGGATCTGACGGTAATTTACCCCCTGTTGCAAAGAGCAACCGAGTAATTGACTAAGTTCAGTAGGAGATATGTCAACAGTATTTCTTTTATTTATATTGGCATAAGCATTTAGGATCTTTTCTAGATTTTTAAGTCTTTCCCATAAAGTTAAATCTTCTCGTTCAATGTTTTCAATCCACTGGAGTAAACTTAATTTAAAAGGATCTGGACGAGTAGTTAGTACTTTGGCTGGGATATCAATTTTTTCTGCTAGAATTGAAGCAAGAGTTCTTCTTTCCCCAGCAATAAGACGATAATGATCATCATGTTTGTACACGACGATAGGGTTAATAATACCCTGTTCTTTAATAGATTTTGCTAAACTGCTTAGTGCCTCTTTCTCGGTGTTTTTGCGTTCACCATAACTATCTGTTTTCGATATCCCGTGATATAGATCCTCAAAACTTAAAGCTAGATCTCTAGGATTATCTGGATCAAGTTCTATTCGACGTAGAGGTATAATTTCTATATGCAATTCACCAGCGTTGTTTTTTGCCGAATTAACGGTATCACCTAGTGCTTCTGCAAGATTTCCTTTAATTTTAAATGATTTTTTAGCCATTTGTATAAATCCTCTTCATGATAATTTTACATACAGATTCACACTCTTTCCTTGCTGTGTGTTCCTTAGGAAGTTCAAAAACGCTTTTTGGTCGATCTTCTTTTACTCTTAATTCACCATAAATAACACGTTCTTTAATTTTCTTATCGATTACATAATCTTTTGTCGACTCAAGTGACTTGAGTTGTTCGAAAAAGTTTTTATGCAATGAGACCTCTCGAACTCGATTAGCTAATATGCCTGCTAAATTGATAGGATTTTCTGGTGGTCTAGAATATGTTTCCTGTTTCCAAAGTTGCATCATGCCATAGATACCGTCGATTGAGTCTTCTTCCATTTGCGAAGGTATAACCATATCTGTACATGCTTTGATACCAGCGATAGTTAGAGGGCCTTTTGATGGAGGAGTATCTATGACAATAAAATCATATGTGTTTTGAACTTCTGGTAGCTGAACAAATCGCTTTAGTTGTAGATGAACTTTCTCTAATACTTCATTTTTTGTAACAGCTTCTGCTTCTTGAAGTTTATTAGAATGCGCAGGCAATATTTCAATATTTTTGAAGTCTGTAGGATAAGGAAACACTTCTTCGCCATAGAAAATGTTTGCAATACTACTGCGTCCATCCCAGCCAATGTCTTCTTCAGGATTGTATTCTGGATGTAATGGTGGAACCTTGCCCCCTTTATGCACGGGGTCGTATTCAAGGTTGAGGTAATACTTTGAAAAATTTGCTTGTGGATCAAGATCAATTGCTAGAACTTTTTTACCTAATACCAATGCTGCATATTCGGTGAGCATAATGCTCATTGTAGTTTTACCTTCTCCACCTTTGTTAGTCGCATTAGCTATTACTTTTGTCATTTTTTCCCCTTTAATGGATTTATGTCATAAGTTATGAAGAAGGATAACACATGCTTGTGAAAATGTTAAATATAATGTAGGCTTATATTTAACTTTGTGTATATTTGTATAACGTATTGTTACTAAACGACGCAATTTTAATAAAATATACATAATGCTGTGAATGAATATTAAATAAATATAACCATATAAAGTGACGTTTACAGGGTAATTTAGCGGAGAGTTAGCGATGCAGATAACAACACAGGTTCAAAAAAAATCGCTAGAGTTAAAAAAGCATGTTGGATTAATTCACTCTACCAATAAGTTAACTTTGTTAGAACGAAAGATATCTAATGCTTTGTTATATCATGCATATGAAAATCTGTTAACCCATCATGAGCATGAAATACACATACCGACTTTGTGTGTATTAATTGGTTACAATAGTAAAGATTATAAAACTATCAAACAATCTTTAGTTTCATTGATTTCAACAGTATTAGAGTGGAATCTAATAGACAAAGAAAAAACAGAAGAAGAGGGGATCTGGATGGCGAGTAGTATGTTAGCGGACGCAAAGATTGATGGACCAATTTGTACGTATTCTTATAGTAATCGGATGCGAGAACTATGTTATTACCCAGAGTTTTATGGTCGATTAAATATGACCGTTCTAGCCCAATTTAAATCTACATATGGTATTGCTTTATACGAAAATTGTATTCGATATCAAAATATCTCACAAACACCATGGTTTGATTTACCGACCTATAGAAAATTAATGGGTGTAGAAGATGGCAAATACGAGATATTTCGTGATTTAAATAGGCGTGTAATTAAACCATCTGTTGAGGAGGTTAATAGTAAGGCAACTATCCAAGTTATTCCAGAATATAAAAAGCAGGGTAGGGTGGTTGTCTCGATTAGATTCTTAATTAGTAAAAAGCTGGATAATGAAATTGAGTTAAAAACACAAAAAAATGACATTGAAGAAACGATTCTGGGACGTTTAATAGAAAATTATGGGTGTTCTACAAAGCAGGCACAAATATTTATAGATACGTATGGTGAACAATATTTATTGGATAAAATGACTTTAATTGAATCGTCGACTTCTTATCGTAATGGAAAAATTGGACACATGTTAAAATATCTAGAAAAAGCCCTTAAAGAGGATTATCAATCTCCAAGATCAAGCAGAGAAAATTTAGAAAAGTTACGAATAAAACGCGAAATTGATTTAGCATTAAAAAAATCGCATGAAGAAAAAATGCAACAATATCGAAGTTATCAAAATCGAGAGTTACTTAATGTTTTCAACAACCTGAAAGATAAACAAAAAACAACCATATTAAAAAATTTTGATAATTATATTCAAACGACTTTATACTATAATGTCTATATTAAAGATGGCTTAAAAAATCCTCTTGTAAGTGATCGATTCGGTGATTTTATTAGAGAAATGCATCCTGAATTAGCGAAAATGACTTTACCATTTGAAGAATTTTGTAAAGATATTGAGTAAATAAAATCGCTGCAATTTCTCTGCTTCATCCAGTTCAGCAAAAGTAACCCAGGCATTTACAATAACTGCAATTTTTGCACATCTAGCAATTTTTTAGAGGTCAAAATGGGGCGATTTTACGGTGTTGATTTAATACACAGACTTCATGCTGTAAAGCCCCCATTTATACCTCATTCAACAAATAGAGGAATTTATTTAATTACAGTGTCACTAATGGTTGTTACAGGAGAGCCTTCTTTAATATGCTGAGCAACTGCTGCTAATACATCAGGTTCTTGCTTTATTGCAGCCCAAAGAACAGGATCCTGTTGTAAAACTTCAATGATTCGGTAACCCTCCCTTAAAATAAGACTGCTTTTAAGTAGAGTTTTCTGTTAAATTTTAACCAAAACAGGAGACTTGCCGATGAAAAAAAGTAAATTAAGGGGCTGTTGCGAGCTGAAAAAATCAAGTTGTAAATGAATCATTTTTAAAGCACTTTATAAAAATAGAAATTTTTTAGTTCATTTTCTTCCGTTTTAAATCACAATTTAAATATTTTTGGTTTCT
>JBFWPS010000120.1:0-6002 GCA_050249855.1 Gammaproteobacteria bacterium | reverse complement strand
TATACTAACATCAAGCTTACTTGATATTAAGCCAACGTTTTTATATTATTTACAATTGACTTCAGAAAAAATTCCAGGGATATCTTTGTTACCTTGGCTTAATAAAGTTGATTCTAAGACACGAGTTCGTAATTTATTCATGGAAACAGGTTTTACTTTACCAGGTATTTTAGTTGCGAATCCATCAATTAAAAAATCACTGAGAGAAGGGCTTAGTTATTATCGAATTGATCCCAAAACAGGTGCAGTTCTGATCAGAGAATCTTTATTACCGCTGATTATCAAAGGTAAACAGAGAGCGGTTTTACAAGGCTCCTGGATTTTTAGTTGTTACCCACTAAATAGTAAAAATTGGTCATATGTTTTAGCTAATGTCAAAACGCATGAATGGACACTTGATCTTAATTCAAAGCTTGCAAAGCGAGCAAATGTAGAATCATTAGAAAATAAATTAAAAGCATTTTATGGAAATGAAATCCTTTGTAAGTAAGTAATGGTTGTTATATAAACTTCCTCTCCCCCTGTAAGGGGGAGAGGATTGAGGTCAGGGGGTTAGTTGGATAATTAAATCTTTTATCCCCCTCACCCCAGCCCTCTCCCCCAACAAGTTGGGGGAGAGGGAGTCCCCTTTATTTATGCAACATCTACAAATTCTTATCTCCAAACTCACACCATTCTTCTATAATACATTTAGAGCATAACGGTGTTCTGGATTTACAAACATAACGTCCATGCAGAATAAGCCAATGATGTGCATCATGAATATATTCTTTAGGAATAATTTTTTCCAGTTGTTGTTCCACAGCTAAAGGTGTTTTTCCATTCACTAAGCCGATTCGATTTGAAACTCTGAAAATATGTGTATCAACAGCGATAGTTGGTTCACCAAAAGCAGTGTTTAAAATAACATTTGCTGTTTTGCGACCTACACCTGGTAGATTTTCTAATGCTTCTCTAGTATTTGGTACTTTTGAATCATATTTTTCTATTAAAATTTTGCAAGTTTTTAAAATATTGTTTGCTTTGCTATTATATAAACCAATTGTTTTAACGTAATCTTTTAATTTATCACCTAGCGCTAATATTTTTTCAGGTGTGTTTGCGACAGGGAATAATTTTTCAGTGGCTTTGTTTACACTCACATCAGTTGCGCGTGCTGATAATGTAACGGCCACTAATAATTCAAAAGGTGTTTTGTAATTTAATTCGGTTGTTGGTTTTGGATTGTTTTTTTTTAAAGTTTCAAAAATTTTTTTAATGGTGGCCGGAGTCATTTTGTCCTCTTTTTGTTTTTGTACGCGCGACGGCAGCTAGTATTTCTGCTTTTTTTGCTTGTTCCGTTAAAATAGGATTGTTTTTTTCTAAGTTTTTAGTGTTTTGTTCTCTTTTTAACTTCGCTTGGTAACGTGAACGTGCTTTTTCATGAATATATAATGGTTTTTCAATAGGAAGTAATTCAATACAGTCAACAGGGCAAGCTGGTAGGCATAACCCACAACCGGTGCATTCTTGGGTTAATATCGTATGCATTGATTTAGCAGAACCAATGATAGCGTCTACTGGGCAAGCTTTAATGCATTTGGTGCAACCAATACATTGATCCTCAATGATGACCGCAGTCATGGGTGTGCGTTCATTTTGTTTCATTTGTTGTAACATGCTTTCAACGTTTTGCTCGAGTACTTCAGCTAATTGTTTTAAGACATTAACACCACCAGGAGGGCATTTATTAATGGCTTCATCTTGATTAACAATGGCTTTAGCATAAGGAAGACAACCGGCATAACCACATTCACCACATTGTGTTTGTGGTAATAGTGCATCAATTTGTTCGATGGTAACTTTATAATTAGGCATTTTGCGAAATCGTTGCAGTTTTTAAAGCTTCAATTTGAGTAGCGTCAATTCGTTGCAATAATGGTTTAAACGCGTTAATGGTGTGCTTTAATAATGGTTTATTGCAGTCATCCCATCGTAGCGCAGGAATATTTAAAAACTCAGCTACTTTCTGTGACATGTTTGGTAAAACAGGTGTTAAATAAATCATTAAAACACGAAATAAATTTAAGCCCATACTACATATTTCTTGTACTTGCTTCTCGGTGTTTGATTGTTTTGCCAAAGCCCAAGGTTTTTGCTCATCAATATAATGGTTCACCTTATCAGCACCATTCATGATTTCACGGATTGCCTTACTGTAATCACGATTTTCATAGTGTTCTGCAATTTTATCACCTATGTTGACCAAGTCATTATATAATTCAGGTGCCACGCAAGTATCACTTAGTTGTCCATCTGCAAATTTGTGAATAAAGCCAGCGCATCTACTTGCAATATTAACAATTTTCCCAACCAGATCGGCATTAACACGTTGCATAAAATCTTCAAGATTCAAATCGATGTCATCAATATTGCCAGTTAGTTTAGCAGCAAAATAATAACGTAAGTATTCGGGTTCAAGATGATTTAAATAGGTACGTGCGGTGATGAAAGTTCCGCGTGATTTTGACATTTTCTGGCCGTTAATAGTTAAAAATCCATGGGAGAAAATGGCAGAAGGAGTTCTGAATTCAGCACCCGTTAACATGGCAGGCCAAAATAATGCATGGAAATAAATAATATCTTTTCCAATGAAGTGATAAAGTTCTGCAGAACTGTCCTTTTTCCAAAATTCATCGAAATCAATTTCAGGATTCCGATCACATAAGTTTTTGAAACTAGCGATATAACCAACGGGGGCGTCTAACCAAACGTAAAAATATTTGTTTTCAGCATTTGGAATTGGAAAGCCAAAATAAGGTGCATCACGTGATATATCCCAAGCTTGTAAGCCGCTATCTAACCATTCACGTAATTTATTACTCACTTGTTCTTGCAAATGTCCGTTATGTACCCATTTTTCTAAAATTTCCGTATAATTTTCTAATTTAAAAAAGTAATGTAGCGATTCTTTTTCAATAGGTGCTACACCAGATAAAGCTGAAATAGAATTTTTTAATTCGGCAGGCGTATAAGTTGCACCACAGACTTCACAACTATCACCATATTGATCGTGTGCGCCACAACGAGGACATTCACCTTTAACATACCGATCAGGTAAAAACATATTTTTAATTGGGTCATAAGCTTGCACGATGGTCTTAGTAACAATATCCCCGCGAGCTAATAGTCTTTCATAAATCATTTCTGAAAATTTACGATTTTCAGGTGAGTGTGTCGTATAGTAATTATCATATTGAATGAGAAAATCTTTTAAATCTGCATGGTGTTCTTCACCTATTTCTGCAATTAAGTTTTCAGGTGAAATACCACGTTTTTCAGCGCTGATCATAATCGGTGTGCCATGTGCATCATCGCCACCAACATAAATGCAATGGTGTCCACGCATTTTTTGAAAACGTACCCAAATATCGGTTTGAATAGCCTCGACCATGTGACCCAAATGAATGGCACCATTAGCGTATAATAAGGCACTGGTTACTAGGATTTTACGTGGTTGATTGTTCATAAGATTTGATATTCAATTAGTTTAAACTACTTACTATACCTGATATTTTTCTATCTCCCAAGTCTAGGCTTATGGGTGGACAAAATTGATATAATTGGTAATATAAATAATCGACTGTTTATTCATATGACCATTTTATCGCTACACGATAAAATAGTCAGAGTTAGTGTTTGACTATTTTATCGCTACACGCTAAAATAGTCAGATGAAATATCATCGATACTTAGAATCCATTATCAAAGAGATCTGCTTTAAGACAAATAAAATGGCTTTTGTTTCTGGACCACGTCAAGGTGGTAAAACAACCATGGCTAAATTATTGTTAAAGGATCGCGGAGCAGGTCATTATTATAACTGGGATGAAACAAAATTTAGGCGACAATGGACTAAGGATCCACAGCTCATTTTGCCAATTATTTCAGATGGAATAAAACCAATCATAATTCTCGACGAATTACATAAAGCAAAATTATGGAAACGTAGTCTGAAAGGATTATACGATACCGAAGATGGACGATATGACATTTTAGTAACTGGTAGTGCTCGCTTAAATGTTTATCGTAAGGGCAGTGATAGCTTAATGGGACGTTATTATCATTTTAGACTGCATCCTTTTTCTGTATCAGAGTTATTAAAGAATCAACATTATATTGAACCAAATAATTTAATTTCAGTTTTATTTTCAACTAATCAAAAATCTTTTTCACAAGCAGAGCAGGTGTTAAAACAATTATATGAATTTGGGCCATTCCCCGAACCATTATTTTCAGAAAATTCAAAGACATTAAGTTTATGGCAGCGTAATCGGGTTGAAAAAATAATACGAGAAGATTTAAGAGATTTAAGTCGTCTACCTGAATTGAGTCAAATAGAAATGTTAGCGAGTTTATTACCCGAGCGAGTTGCGCAGCCATTAAGTATGCCTTCATTAAGTGAAGATTTGGAAGTGGCATATACAACTGTTAAACGTTGGATTAATTATTTAAGAGAATTATATTACATATATACATTAAAACCATATGTAAAATCATTGACTAGAGCTTTGAAAAAAGAAAATAAATTATATTTGTGGGATTGGAGTGAAGTTGAAAAAAAAGGAGCAAGATTTGAAAACTTAATTGCTTCACATTTATTAAAATATTGTGATTATCTAACTGAAACTGGCGTAGGTGATTTTGAATTAAGATATTTAAAAAACAAAGAAAAATTTGAAATAGATTTTCTGATAGTACAGAATTCAAAAGTTTTTTTGGCAGTTGAAGCAAAATTCTCTGATGAAGAGCCAAGTGTTTCATGGGCAAAGTTTATGAAACAGATTAAATGTCAATACGGTGTTCAATTGGTGATGAAACCAGGGGTACATAAAATTTATGAATACAACGATTATAAAATATTAGTAATTAGCGCAGCGCAGTTTCTGCAATACTTAATTTAAATGATGGTCTGACTATTTTATCGTTACACGCTAAAATAGTCAGATTTATATTGATAAACAATCAGTTGTAGGGCCGGCAAAACCTGAGAGATCCCATCATAATAAGCCATGATTTAACCAGTTTATTGACTGTAAATCGAGTAAAGCATTGATTAAATCTTCCCATAAAATCTCTCTTATTTTATGTAAGATGATTTGCCTCCCTAAAAACGTTAAAGATAAAACACGATGCTTGCGTATGGTATTTGCCTGGAATTCCCTTTGTAATCCTTTTTTCTCAGCTGCCCATCCGATTAACCACAAAAACAATAATGCAATTGTGCCTATTAATAATAAAACTTCCAATCGCTTTTGTTCCTTCGTTCGGCAATAATTAAATCCAAGTCCTGTATAAGGGTCTTTCATATCACGAAAGGCTTCTTCTATTTGCATCCTGGTTTGATAAAGCCGAATTATCTTTGTTGCCATGTTTTTTTCATGCTTAATGTTACTAGCAATAATAAAAGCTTCTTTAGCACTCTTACGATGAACCATGGCTTTCGTGTCTTGGCGTTCTTTCTTACATTTAGTTAGCGATTTTCTACCTTTAGGGAGTCCTTGATAAAGATAAATATTCGCTTCCTTCTGCTTTTTTTTCGAAAGCATCACTTCTGCATAAAATACAGCTTTATTCGTCGCTTTCTTTTGTAAATCAGAAACCCGAACCCAACTTAAACTCCCTTTTTCTTGAAAAAAAAGTTTATTATGTCGTAAACGTTTTATCCACTTCCAACCCATTTGTTCGACGGCTGAAAACCAATCACATAAAAATCCTGCATCGGTTACTATCGTTACATCAACACACGTTGGTATCAGTCTTCGAAGCCTTTCTAAAAATCGTTTTTGAATCGCTGGGTCATGTAATTGTTTTTCTGGATAAACTTCTTGATAGAGCGTCATCGCTCGGCCAGTCGTGATAATTGTTAACTCGTTTGATTTGGTGTTTTTGTGTTGTATTACTTATATGGGCACGACCCAAACCTGTAATTGACAAAGCAGAGGATTGCGTAGCGGTCATTG
>JBFWPS010000119.1:0-6138 GCA_050249855.1 Gammaproteobacteria bacterium | reverse complement strand
CTTGATCCAGAAGGTGCTACCAGTTTAGACGAATTAGTTATATCATTGAAAAATGACTTAGGATTAACCATAGTAATTGTTACCCACGATTTAGACACTTTATGGAGCGTTGCAGATAGAGTCGCTTTTATTGGTGAAAAAAGAGTTTTAGAAGTATCATCTATGGTAGAATTAACGCAGTCTGAACAACCCATAATAAAAGAATACTTCAATGATCCTCGAGCGCGTACTGCTCGACATATTCGTGAAGAACTAAGAGAGAGAACAAGTTAGGTTATGGAATCAAAAATTAACTATACGCTTGTCGGTTTATTTGTTGTACTACTTACATCAGCAATTATCATTATATCTTTGTGGTTAAGTGTAGGTTTTCAACAACAAAGTTATAATACATATTTAGTCAGTATGAAAGAATCTGTGGCAGGCCTAACATTAGATGCACCTGTTAAATATAATGGAGTGGATGTAGGCGTTGTTAAAGGTATGAAATTAGATAAACATAATCCTGAAATTGTTATTTTATTGCTAAAAATTAAACCAGGAACACCTATCACTGAGACTACTCGAGCCGTTTTAATGGAGCAAGGCCTAACAGGAATTGCTTATATAGGTCTAAAAGGTGGTAATCATTCTCCAACGTTGAGAGCAAAACCTGGACAAAAATATCCCGTTATTCAATCAACACCCTCGTTTTTAGTACGTCTAGATCAGGCTGTAGAAAATTTAACAACTAGTTTTGACGGCTTTTCAACTAGCGTTAAAGGGCTATTAAGTAAACAAAACTTAACAAATGTCTCAAATACACTACGACAATTAGATCAAATTACAAAAACCTTTGCGGAAAACAGCGATAATTTAAGTGATAGCATGGCTTCACTTGCCGAGCTTTTACAATATGCGGCTAAAGCGAGTCACGGATTCCCCGCTGCAATTGATAATCTTAAAACAGGCGCTGCACAAGTTGCACTAACCGCTAAAAACGCTAATAATACGATACAATCCATTACAACCCAAATTTTGCCGCCAGCCTATGATGCCTTACAAAATATTAATGTGCTGACTGGAAATTTAGATGGCTTAACAACGGAATTAAAACAAAATCCTGGTGTGATTATTAGTGGTGCTAAACCACCAAAACCCGGGCCAGGCGAATAATAAAGGTAAGAATATCTTATGTTTTTAAGATTCATCATTTCAATTTGTGCTTGTCTTTTGTTAACAAGCTGTGCGCTTTTAAAACCAGCACCTGCTTATAACCCAACATTATATACACTAAACCCAATTCCTTATTCTTCTAATACTGAAACTAGAACAAATAACACTATTTTGGTATTACCCATTATTGCCGATCCTTCTATTAATGATAAGCAAATGGCTTACACGTTAAAAAATCATGAAATAGCTTATTTCGCAAAAAATAATTGGGCCGCACCTCCAGCGCAAATGATACTTCCACCACTTGCTGCAGCATTACGTGACTCAAACCATTTTACCGCTGTTGCTGTTGTTCCATTCGCTGGAACAACAACCTATGGTTTATTCACACAAATATTAGAATTACGACAAGATTTCACCGTCAATCCAAGTATCGTTAAAATTACGATAGCTTGCCAAATCGGATTATCGTCGAATGGCAGAATAATCGCCTCACGCCAATTCCATGTTGAAATTCCTACTGCAGAAAATACACCTTATGGTGGAGTTATGGCTGCAAATGAAGGATTAGCACAGATTTTAAGAGAATTAACAACATTTGTAATACAAAATACTTAACTTAGGAGATTTCATGAGTTCTTCTTTTAATGCCCTTCAGAAACTTTCTGTTAACAATCAAACTTATGATTATTATAGTATCCCTGAAACTGAAAAAAAATTAGGTTCTGTAAAACACTTACCTGTTTCATTAAAAATACTGTTGGAAAATTTATTACGATTTGAAGACGGTAGCACGGTTACTTCTGATGATATTAAAGCGATTGTTGATTGGCAAAAAGAAAAAAAATCTCATCGTGAAATTGCATTCAGACCTGCTCGAGTTTTAATGCAAGATTTCACTGGCGTACCTGCCGTTGTTGATTTAGCTGCGATGCGTGATGCAATGGTCAAACTTGGTGGGAATCCTGATCGCATTAATCCACTAGTTCCTGTAGATTTAGTGATTGATCACTCTGTACAAGTTGATAAATTCGGTGGTCCTAATGCATTCACAGCCAATACTGCAATTGAAATGGATAGAAATCGTGAACGATATGAATTTTTACGTTGGGGACAAAAAGCTTTTGCAAACTTTCAAGTGGTACCACCAGGCACAGGTATCTGCCATCAAGTCAATTTAGAATATTTAGCAAAAGCAGTTTGGACTAAAAATATTGATGGTCATGTTCAAGCTTTTCCAGACACTTTGGTTGGAACAGATAGCCACACCACGATGATTAATGGTTTAGGTGTATTAGGTTGGGGAGTAGGTGGTATCGAAGCAGAAGCCGCTATTTTAGGGCAACCTATTTCCATGTTAATTCCAGAAGTTATTGGTTTTAAATTAATTGGAAAATTACGAGAAGGTATTACTGCAACTGATTTGGTTTTAACAATTACACAAATGCTTCGACAAAAAGGTGTGGTTGGTAAATTTGTTGAATTTTTTGGTCCTGGTTTAGCACAATTACCACTAGCTGATCGCGCAACGATTGCGAATATGGCACCTGAATATGGCGCAACTTGTGGATTTTTTCCTGTGGATAAAGAAACAATTAACTACATGCGATTAAGCGGACGTGACGAACAAACACTTGCATTAGTTGAGCATTACTGTCGCACCCAAGGAATGTGGCATGAAGCTAATGGAACAGAACCTATTTTCTCCGATACTTTAGAATTAGATTTAAATACTGTCACCCCAAGTTTAGCAGGCCCCAAACGTCCTCAAGATAGAGTTGCATTAGAAAATCTAGGCACTGTATTCCACAAAACTTTAGAGGATGCTGGAAAAAAATCCGAAGAAAAATCAAACTTTAAAGTTGAAGGTGAAAATTTTAATTTATCTCACGGTCATGTTGTCATTGCTGCTATTACCAGTTGTACTAATACTTCTAATCCAAACGTCTTAATGGCCTCTGGATTACTTGCTAAGAAAGCGATCGAAAAAGGATTGAAAACAAAGCCTTGGGTTAAATCATCACTTGCTCCTGGTTCTAAAGTTGTAACTGAATATTTAGAAAAAGCTGGCTTACAAAATTATTTAAATGAACTCGGTTTTAATTTAGTGGGATATGGTTGTACTACTTGTATAGGCAACTCAGGTCCATTACCAGACCATATTGCTAAAACCGTTACTGAAAATGATTTAGTTGTTTCTTCTGTTTTGTCTGGAAACAGAAATTTTGAAGGTAGGGTTCACCCACAAGTTAAAGCAAATTGGTTAGCTTCACCTCCTCTCGTTGTTGCATTTGCACTAGCAGGAACAACAACCATTGATCTAACCAAAGAACCTTTAGGAACAGGCAGTGATGGAAAACCAGTTTATTTACGTGATATTTGGCCTTCTAATGCCGAGGTTGCAAAAGCGGTTGCTTATGTAGATGGCACTATGTTTAATAAAGAATACGCCGATGTATTTAAAGGCGAACAAGCATGGCGCGATCTACCTATTCCTACAGGAAAAACTTATCAATGGGATAAAAATTCAACTTACGTACAAGAACCTATTTTCTTTGAAGATCTCACAATGGAGCTAAAGCCAATTAACAATATCGAGCAAGCAAATATTTTGGCATTGTTTGGTGATAGCATTACAACCGATCATATTTCTCCAGCAGGTTCGATAAAAGCAGATAGTCCTGCAGGCAAATATTTACAATCAAAAGGTATTGAAGTTAGTGATTTTAATTCTTACGGTTCTAGACGTGGAAATCATGAGGTTATGATGCGAGGCACGTTTGCCAACATTCGAATTCGAAACGAAATGCTGCAAAATAAAGAAGGTGGTTATACAAAATATATTCCTTCTGGAGAAACTCTCTCAATTTATGACGCTGCCATGGAATATCAAAAAAATGGAACACCACTTGTGATCGTTGCAGGAAAAGAATATGGCACCGGTTCTTCTCGCGACTGGGCAGCAAAAGGCACCTGCTTATTAGGAATTAAAGCTGTTTTAGCAGAAAGCTTTGAACGTATTCATCGTTCAAATTTAATTGGCATGGGCATATTACCTTTAGAATTTAAAAATGGACAAAATCGCAAATCGCTCAATCTTACCGGCGAAGAAACAATTGATATTTTAAATTTAGATGCTTCAATCAAGCCAGGAATGGATATAAAAGTCCGCATTAATCGCCCAGGTAAAAATCATGAAGACATTACGATGAAATGTCGTATTGATACACAAAACGAAATTGAATATTTTAAGAATGGTGGCATTTTACCTTATGTTTTAAGACAATTGGTAAAAACAACTTAAGAAATGATCATTAGGAAATAATCATGGAACAAAAACCAGTTATTGGCATTATCATGGGTTCGAAAACAGATTGGGATACAATGCAACATGCTGCAGATGTTTTTGATCATTTTCATGTTCCTTATGAGGTTGAAGTTATTTCTGCACATCGCACACCTGATCGTTTATTTGAATATGCTGAAACAGCCAGTCAACGTGGTATTGAAGTTATTATCGCGGGTGCAGGCGGTGCTGCGCATTTGCCAGGAATGACAGCGGCTAAAACAACATTACCTGTATTAGGTGTTCCTGTAGAATCTAAAGCGCTTAATGGTGTAGATTCTTTATTATCTATTGTTCAAATGCCTGCGGGAATTCCAGTTGCAACTTTTGCAATAGGGAAACCCGGTGCAACCAATGCAGCTTTATTTGCTATCTCAATCTTAGCTAACAAATCACCTGATTATCAAAGTAAAATTATTGGCTATCGCATGCAGCAAACACAATCAGTGCTCGCTAAATCTGACCCCAGAGATTCATAATGAAAGTTGGTATTTTAGGTGCGGGCCAGTTAGCAAGAATGTTAACTTTGGCTGCAAAACCAATGGGTATCGACACCATTAGTTTTGTTGAAAATCCCAATGAAGCATCTAACGGTATTACACCTATTTTTCATTTAGGATGGCATGACCCAAACGCTTTTTCAGCATTTTCTAAAGAAGTTTCTGTTCTCACGTTTGAAACTGAAAATATTCCAACGGATCTTTTTAATAAATTTACGATTGATTGCCCTGTTTATCCTAATATAAAAACTTTAAAAATCACACAAGACAGACTACTTGAAAAAGAATTTTTAACATCCCTGCAAATACCTACCGCTGAATTTATTGCTATAGAATCAATTCGTGATTTATCAAATTACAAAAATTTTCCGGCCATATTAAAAACAAGATGCATGGGATATGATGGCAAAGGACAATTTTTAATTCGAAACACTGAAGAAGCCCAGCAAGCTTTTGAAAATCTAAAAACTGAAAGTCTAATTTTAGAAAGTTTCGTTCAATTTGATCTTGAATTATCATTAATTGCTATTCGAAGTGTTAGTCAAGAAACAAAATTTTATCCGCTTACGCAAAATCAACATCGTGAAGGCATTTTATTTTTATCTGAGGCTCCATTAATTGACCCACCACTACAAAGAAATGCAGAAACCATCGCTAACAAAATTTTGGATGCGGTCGATTATGTAGGTGTGCTTGCTATAGAAATGTTTCAGGTTGGAGACCAGCTCCTTATCAATGAATTAGCACCACGCGTTCATAATTCAGGGCATTGGACCATAGAGGGCGCTGTTACAAGCCAATTTGAAAACCATATACGTGCCATTTTAGATTTGCCTTTAGGCTCCACAGAACCTTTAGGTTACAGTGCTATGATTAATATGATTGGAAATTTATTTGATCGAAATGAGATTTTAAAAATTCCCTACACACATTGGCATGATTATGAAAAATCACCCAGACCTAATCGAAAATTAGGCCACATCACGCTAAATGTATCTGATAAAAATATTTATAATCAATGCTTAGAGAAGATTTTGGCATAAAATCACCCTAAAGGTAATACACAAGCCAATCTTGAAAAATCCACAGTACTACCGCTGATTTTCATGAAAAATCAGCGATAGTACTGTGGTTTTT
>JBFWPS010000118.1:0-6198 GCA_050249855.1 Gammaproteobacteria bacterium | reverse complement strand
AAGTGAATTGAGATAAAACTATACCATGTTGTTTGCAAAAATCGGTTTGTGATAATCCACTTTTTTGTTGCTCTTCAACCAATGCGCGCCATTTCGCATAACGCGTTTCTTTATCTTCTTTGTTCATATTCCTACTCCAGCATTAATTTACTGGAATAAGCATGAATAACCACATGCAATTTAAAAAGATGTATTTGACCGAACGCTTACTATTATCCAGAACACATGGGGCATTTATATGGTGACGTCCCGGCCTTGTTGATTATAGCGATTGTCCTTGGCATTTTGACACCTAGAAAAATAACACAGAACATTGGGGGCTTTTTTGCTCTAAATGAATAGTTATATTTTTAATGTTGTAATTTTTGTAAAATAAAGTATTGAAGGGATTCAATAGCCTTATTTGTTTCACTACTCTTTAATAAAGAAACATGAATATCATTTAAAATCGGGAGCATATTACTATCCAGCCTTTCCAAATAGTTTGGAATCATACTCCTTTGAATTGCTGTTATTCCTAAGCCGGCTCGAACTGCTGCCATTTTACCAGTGTAACTTGCGCTACTATAAGTAGGGCGCCATTTGATATGTGCTTTATCTAATGTTTCAATAACGTTATGCCTATAAACACAAGGCGCAGGTGAGAGTACTAATGGAATAGGACAATCGTTGCTTAGTGAAGGCATCAATTCTTTTTTACCCACCCATTCAACTGATTCAGAACAAACATGTATAGCTTTTGACGAAATCTGCTGTTCATTTGTTTTAATAAGTATTAAATCTAACTTTTTTTTATTGAATCGTTCTAACAGATTGAGCGTTAAATCACATTCCACATTTAGTAACACAAGTGGGTGCATTCTTGAGAATTCAACTAGCACATCAGATAAAATAATGCTGGCAAAGTCTTCTGGCAATCCAAAACGTATTTCCCCTTGTAATTCTGGTTCCTTAAATCGATCAAGGGATTCTCGGTGTAATTCATAAATTCTTTTAGCGTAGCCAAAAAATATTTCACCATCTGTAGTTAATGAAAGTTCTTTTCCACGATTAACTAGAGGTTTTTCAATAAGGTTTTCTAGTTTAGCAATTTGCTGACTAATCGCTGATTGTGTTCGTCCAACGCGTTGAGCCGCTTTTGTAAAACTGCGTGTTTCAGCAACTGCCAAATAGCATTGTAAGGTTATGGTATCAAGTGACATAAGATTTTCTAATATGAAACATTAATATTTTTAATTTTACTAATATTAACATGTCTTATATATTCATGCAAGAAAAATAGATTTTCTAATGGAGAATGAACGTGTATAACTTATTAGATATATTATCAATATCCTTTTTCCTAATGCCCATATTAGCTATGACTAGCTATCTTTTGTTTGGTAGAAGTAGAGTAATTCTTGCAACTCATTTGGGCACGGTTTTTATAGCAATAGGTTTTATATTGAGTTTTATAGCATTAATCTATTCTTCAAATTCAATAAGCCGTAGTAATATGATGTTATTTAATGCCAATACATTAAGCTTATTGCTTACTACGATGATATTATTCATTAGCTTCATTATTCACCAATTTTCCTTAAGATACATGAATGGTGATAAAAAATACAGATCGTATTTTTTTAACCTTTCAGCCATTACACTAAGTGCCATTTCAATGGCTTTAGCAGATAATCTAGTTTTGTTCTGGTTTTCCTGGACTATCAGTAACTTGATTTTAGTATCTCTTATCATTCATAAGGCCCAATGGCGTGCAGCCTACAATTCAGGCGTTCTGGCTTTTAAAACACTGCTGTTAGGGAGCTTATTTTTATTAACAGCAATATTTATTCTCTACACATTTACTGGTTCCCTCTCGATTCAAAAGATAGTTTATAATGATACTGTGCTCTCCCCATTAATCATTTCATTTGCCTTAGCACTTATCATCTTGAGTGCAATGACTCAATCAGCCATTTGGCCATTCCATCGTTGGCTTTTAAGTTCACTGAATTCACCTACACCAGTATCAGCCTTGATGCATGCAGGACTAGTGAATGGTGGAGGATTTTTAATCGTTAAATTTTCGCCGCTTATGATAACCCAAATTGACTTATTAACAGTTCTTTTTATATTAGGTGCGTTGACTGCTTTGTTGGGCACAGTTTGGAAGTTATTGCAGTGGAATATTAAAAGCATGCTTGCTTGTTCGACCATGGCTCAAATGGGGTTTATGATCATGCAGTGTGGTTTAGGACTATTTTCCGCTGCTATTGCACATTTGTGTTGGCATGGTTAGTTTAAATCCTATCTTTTTCTAAACTCAGGATCGGCTATTCACCAACAAAAAATACAAAATAATCAGCGTCCTACATTTAAAATGCTCATGATCGCATTTCTTGGTGGATTGGTTGGCGTGTATGGTTTTGTGTTAATTACTGGAAAGCCAATTTTATCTATTCAGACTAGTACATTTCTTTTAGGCTTTGTTTTTATGAGTGGGACGCAGCTGATCTTAAGCATTATTAGTCAAGAAAGATCATTTAAAAGAATAACATTAGCTTTGATATTGGTTTTTATCAGTGGTAATTTTTATGGTGCAAGTATTCATCTTATCGAGACACTTGTTCCGAATCTCATGAGATATAGTCAGCAACAATTAAGCATTTTACAATTCTCAACGCTCACAGTTTTCTTTTCTCTTTGGATTCTATTCAGCTTAGGCGTTTATAGGAAAATAACAGATACAAAAATATGGGATTGGTTTTATATTAATATGTTTAATTTAAGCATGCCTCATCCGAAAACAATTACCACAAATCGAAATACTTATAACTACTAATTAGGGAGTAAAAAAATGAATGATACTGTAGCAGTTAAGCCTAAGTTATCAAATGTTAAAGAAATGCACTCAGTAAATTATAAAATTGAAAATCAACGAGTAGCTATAAGAGCAATGGTTAATAATGCATCCAAAGAAATTTCGCCTGTATGGCCCCTTGAAAATTTCATTGCATTTAATCCTTTGCATGGTTTTCAGTCAATGCCATTTGAACAGGCTTTATTACAAAAGAAAACAGCAAAAAAGACTATTTTGTTTAATGAAAATTTGGAAAAAGTAAATTGGCACGTTATTAAATGGTGTGGCAGCTTTCTTGACATTGGGCAAGGTACTATCGAAATGCCTCATCGTGACAAGGGTTTATTTGTTGGATTTTTAAAACTTGCTCAGTTTGATATTATGCTGCACCAAAATAATAAAACATCGAAGGAATGGTTATCTAGCCTGCCATCTCGGCCTGAAGATACAATACTGATATGTCTTCATAAACTTTTTGTATCAACTGAAAAGCATGAGGAATTTATTAAGGATACCTTGTCCTACTTACCGGGTTGGGCTGGTTATATAAAATGGATGAGCGAGTGGAAAGCGAACAGAGGGAATAAAGAAAATCCGATTAGTCTGACAGATTTCTTGGCAATACGGCTGGTAATTACCTGTTTAGTATGGCCAGATGCAGCTAAAGAAAAAAAAAAAATAATTTCGAAAGCAAAGAAATTATTCAATTAATAGAAAACAAAGAACATAATTACAGGCAAAAGCTTTTCAAAAAGCTTTTGCCTGAGCTAAGTAAAGTGAATACGAAAAAAGAAAGAGCGGATATACAAATGGTATTTTGTATTGATATTCGTTCGGAGCCTTTTAGACGCACCATAGAAAAATTAGGAAATTATGAGACTTTAGGTTTCGCTGGATTTTTTGGATTACCCGTTAGTATTGAAGACTACGAAAGTAAAAAAATAAAGGATTCTTGTCCAGTATTGTTAAAGCCTCGGTTTAATATAGTTGAAAAACCATTTGGTGTAACCGATCGTTATATAGAGCGTCATAAGCAAGGTAAAAAATTCAAAATGCTTATAATTCAGGTCTACCAGGAATTAAAGTATAATTTTTCCACACCATTTGCATTAGCGGAATCACTAGGACTTTGGTGCGGAATAAGCATGTTGTTGAAATCATTAGCGCCTCGTTTGTATAGAAGAATAAGCACACAATGTAATAGAATGATATCGCCACCGATTCAATCTGAGCCAGATTTTGAAATCGATAGAGTGAGTAAAGCTAAAGGAATAAGTCTTGATGACCAAATAGTTTATGCTGAAATGGCATTGAGACTAATGGGGTTGACAGAAAATTTTGCAAAGCTTGTCATTTTCTGTGGTCATGGTAGTTCAACTCAAAATAACCCTTATGCATCTGCGTTAGATTGTGGTGCTTGTGGTGGCAATCAAGGAGGCAAGAACGCACAATTACTTGCCTGTATTCTTAATAAGAAAATAGTTAGAGATGAATTAGCAAAAATCGGAATCAATATTCCTTCAGATACCCTATTTTATGGCGCTCAGCATAATACTACTACTGATGAAGTAACCATTTATGCTTTAAATCATATTGAAAGGAACCACTCAAATATCCTAGAACAACTTAAAGCAGATCTAAAGTTGGCAAAACAAAATAATAACCTTCAAAGAGCGATCGACTTAACTGCATTAGTCAATTCTAAAGGTGGTATTCAACGCAAGAGTGTAGACTGGTCTGAAACTCGACCAGAGTGGGGACTTGCGCGTAATGCGGCATTTATCGTTGGACCAAGACAATTGACAAAAGAAATTAATCTTGAAGGTCGTTGTTTTTTACATTCTTATGATTGGCGCCAAGATAAAGGAGGTTATTTACTTGAAACCATTTTGACAGCACCTATGGTAGTTGCTCAATGGATCAATACTCAGTACTTATTTTCAACTATTGATAATGTGAGTTATGGTAGTGGGAGCAAAGTCACCCATAATGTCACAGGAAAATTTGGAGTTATGCAAGGCAATGCAAGTGATTTAATGCATGGTTTGCCTCTACAGTCAGTTATGTCGCATGATGAAAAACCTTATCATGAGCCACAACGTCTATTAACTATCGTTTATGCTCCTCGAGCGAGCGTAAGTGAAATAATTGAAAAACATGAACTATTAAAATCACTTTTTTTCAATCAATGGGTACATATGACTGTAATTGAGCCTCAAAGCAATAGTTTTTACTCTCTAGGGAAAGATAAGGTTTGGAGTTTAATGCAATAAATAAAGTGTTTAAATAATCATTATTGAGATTTTAGATAAAAAAAGATGAGTATTACTTTAGATACGACGAGAAAAATATTCGAAAAAAATTTTAACCTCATGTTTTTTTAAGATTTTTCTGTTGCAAAAGTTGACTATGGTTATTAATACTAAAAAAAATTTGCTTGGAGTAGACAGATGTACTATAAAGATCAAAAAATTATATTAGCCACGAAGCATAAAAAAGAAAACGTGATTAAACCTGTATTTGAAAAAAATTTAGAATGTCACATTTGTGTTCCTCATGATTACGATACTGATCTGTTTGGAACTTTTTCAGGGGAAATACCGAGAAAAGGTTCTGCATTTGAAACCTTAATTCTAAAGGCTAAAAAAGCAGCAGAAGAATTTGGCTATCAATATAGCATATCTAGTGAAGGCACTTTTGGCCCTCACCCTCAAATGTACTTTTGTCCAGCAGACACAGAGCTCATGGCACTTGTTGATTTAGAAAATGATTTAGTTATTACAGAGTATGAATTAACTACGCAGACAAATTTCAATCATATTGATATTTCCATTAACGATAATTTTGATGATTTTCTCAAAACTGTGAAATTTCCTAGTCATGGAATTATTGTTAGAATGCTTAACGTGGAAAATGAAATAATTGAAAAAGGTGTTCAAGATTACAATCGTTTAAATGAAATAATAAAAAAATCATTTGAGTATAGTAGTACTATACGTCTTGAAACTGACATGCGAGCCATGATGAATCCACTTCGGATGAATACAATTCGAATACTTGCTGAAAAATTAGTAAAACGTGTTCAACAACTTTGTCCACAATGCCAAGCACTAGGGTTTGGAAAAGTTTCAACAGAGGGCTATTTAAACTGTATTTATTGTGGAACACAAACAGAACTCTATAAAAGTATCGTTTTGAGTTGTCTAAAGTGTGAATATAAGACTTATCATAATCGTAAGGATGGGAAGGAGTTTTCTGAACAAACTTATTGCCCCAATTGTAATCCTTAATAGAAATTAATTAGATGAGATTTGAAGCATTATGCCTCCCTATTTCTTATGTTGAACCCAGCATTTAGC
>JBFWPS010000117.1:1127-6328 GCA_050249855.1 Gammaproteobacteria bacterium | reverse complement strand
GCTTCTTGCTTAAATTGTGTAAAATCAAAATTTGATAGGTCTATTTTTGTTGTCATTATGTCAGTCTCCATTTTTGTTTATTAGTATAACAATTAATGAAAAATGACACAGTTATTTAAACACTACCATGTTGTACCAAGTTGGACATTTTATTTCAAAGATGACGCACTTCATAATGTTTGCAATTTTAGTCTATATAGTCTAAAATATCTCCTGAAAGACGGGTAATTCCTTTATCATGCCTTTTGTGCTTCCTTCCATCGGTTGGATATGAGCTTAAGGATACGAGGTGTTAAAGGGGCCGTCTTTTTTATTGCTCGTTATCTGGTAAATAGATATCTTCATAGGCTATTTTTTCTTTAAAATATGAATACCAATCTTCATTGTTATCTGAATATTTTTTTGCAATCCCCCAACAAAATAAGTCAACGGCTTGAAGTCCTGCATTTTCATGAGAAGGCTCATGGCTAATGTCAAATTTTACACATGATGGTAATCTTGCCGTTAGATGAGTTTCAATATAATGATTAAAATCTTTTATTTCACTGTGGCTTTTACATTTATCTACAGTTAAAGACATACTTTTAATATCGGTTGGAAAGGTAATTTTTTCTGCTACATGACGAGATAAATAATTACCAATATTATATAGTTTAAAAGATGGATGCAATCAGTCTAAAAAATTTATGTTGTTTTAACTTTTATAAATTGCATCTAAAGAAAATGTTAATGATAGTTTGCAGCTCTTGAAATTGTGTGAACTTCCCCCATACTAGATACCTGGGCAATGTAAAAGAGGTAATGTTATGACATCAAATAAAAGCAAAGATTGGGCTAAAGTTGTTGCAGAGCCTGTAAAACATAAAACACCAGCGGTGGACGAGGATTTAGAAGAGAGTCTTCCTCAAGAAGAGCCGCTATTGAGCTATCCAGGGCATGCTGAGTTAGAAGAAAAATTAACACAAGCAGAACAAGCATTAGAAAAAGCCAATGAAAACTTATTGCGTACACAAGCGGAAATGCAAAACATTCAGCGTCGTTCTCGTCTTGATGTAGAAGAAGCCCATAAATATGGCATTAAAAAGCTTGCACTAGAATTATTACTCGTAGTTGATAATTTAGAACGTGCTTTGGCTGAAGGTTCTGCGTTATCTGATGAATTTGCATCATTCCACAAGGGTGTGGAATTAACCTATAAAATGTTTTTGGATACGCTGGCAAAATTTGGCATTCAAGTTATTGACCCATTAGGTCAAGAATTCAATCCTACCTTTCATGAAGCGGTTGCTGCAGAAGAGGCAGCTGGCACCAAAACCAATACGGTTGTTCGTGTATTGCAAAAGGGGTATCAATTGCATGACCGCCTATTAAGGCCCGCCATGGTTGTGGTTGCAAAATAATTTAGTTATGGATGCTTGAAATCATAGAAATTGACCCCAGATCTATTTCAAACAAGCAAGTTTTATACTCAAAATTTAATATTGGAGACAAAAAATGGGCAAAGTAATTGGTATTGACCTTGGTACAACAAATTCCTGTGTTGCCATTATGGAAGGTGGTAAGCCACGAGTCATTGATAATAATGAAGGTCATCGAACAACACCTTCGATTGTGGCTTATACCAAAGATGGCGAAATTATTGTAGGTCAACCTGCTAAACGACAAGCAGTTACTAATCCTGACAATACACTCTATGCGATTAAGCGTTTGATTGGTCGTAAGTTTGATGAACCTATCGTACAAAAAGATATTAGTATGGTGCCTTATAAAATTATTCGTGCTGATAATGGTGATGCATGGGTACAAGTTGGCGATCAAAAATTAGCGCCACCACAAATTTCTGCTGAAGTGCTAAAGAAAATGAAACAAGCAGCGGAAGATTATTTAGGTGAAACGGTAACAGAAGCTGTTATTACAGTACCTGCTTACTTTAATGATTCACAAAGACAAGCAACAAAAGATGCGGGAAGAATTGCTGGATTAGAAGTAAAACGTATTATCAATGAACCAACAGCAGCAGCACTTGCTTATGGTATGGATAAAAAACGTGGTGATTCAGTGGTTGCCGTTTACGACTTGGGTGGTGGTACATTCGATATTTCAATTATTGAAATTGCAGAAGTTGAGGGTGAGCATCAATTTGAAGTATTAGCAACGAATGGTGATACATTCCTGGGTGGTGAAGATTTTGATTTACGTTTAATTGAATACATGGCTGCAGAGTTTAAAAAAGAAAGTGGAATTGATTTGCATAATGACCCACTGGCTTTACAAAGATTAAAAGAAGCAGCAGAAAAAGCAAAAATCGAATTGTCTTCAACACAACAAACAGATATTAATTTACCTTATATCACGGCTGATGCTTCAGGCCCAAAACATTTACATATGAAAGTCACCCGTGCGAAATTTGAATCGCTAGTAGAAGATTTAATTGAACGTACTGTAGAGCCTTGCCGTATTGCATTAAATGATGCAGGCTTAAAAGTTTCTGATATTAAAGAAGTTATTTTGGTTGGTGGTCAAACCCGAATGCCAAAAGTACAAGATGCGGTTCAAAGTTTCTTTGGTAAAGAAGCAAGACATGATGTAAATCCTGATGAAGCAGTTGCTGTTGGTGCTGCGATTCAAGCAGGTGTATTGGCAGGAGAAGTAAAAGACGTATTACTACTTGACGTAACACCGTTATCACTGGGTATTGAGACATTGGGTGGTGTGATGACGAAGTTAATTGAAAAAAATACCACTATCCCAACTAAGGCATCACAAGTATTTTCTACAGCGGATGATAATCAAAGTGCTGTAACTGTTCATGTACTTCAAGGTGAACGTGAAAGAGCAAGCGATAATAAATCACTAGGACGATTTGATTTAGAAGGTATTCCACCAGCTGCCCGTGGCGTTCCACAAATTGAAGTAGCACTTGATATAGATGCAAACGGTATCTTAAATGTATCTGCAAAAGATAAAGCGACAGGTAAAGAACAACGTATTGTTATTAAAGCTTCTAGTGGTTTATCGGATGATGAAATTCAACGTATGGTGAAAGATGCGGAATCACATGCGGAAGAAGATCGTAAATTTAAAGAATTAGTTGATGTGCGTAACCAAGCAGATAGTTTGATCCATGCCACAGAAAAATCGTTAAAAGAAATTGGAGCCAATATTTCTGATAGTGAAAAAACTGCGATTGAAGAAGCTATTAAAAGCTTGAAAGAAGCCATGAAAGGCACCGATAAAGCTGATATGGAAGCAAAAATCAAAACTTTATCGGAAGCCTCAAATAAAATGGCTGAAAAACTGTATGCACAACAATCTCAATCAGCTGGTCCTGAATCACAAGCTGCTGGTGCTGAGCAAACAACTTCTGAGAAAGCGACTGCTGATGACGTAGTTGATGCAGAATACGAAGAAGTAAAAGATGAAGATAAGAAATAAAATTAATCCTCTTTGACGAGTTAATACTGTCTAAAAATTGTACCTCCCTCTCCCCCAACTTGTTGGGGGAGAGGTCTGGGGTGAGGGGGAAACTTTTTGAAAACAAATGTGAATTTCTATGCAAGAACGTGATTATTATGAAGTCCTTGGTTTAACCCGCAACGCCAGCCAAGAAGAAATTAAAAAAGCCTACCGTAAATTGGCGATGAAATATCATCCTGATCGTAATCAAGGAAATCATTCAGCTGAAGCAAAATTTAAAGAAGCCAAGTTAGCTTACGAAGTATTATCGGATGAACAAAAGCGCGCCGCTTACGATCAATTCGGTCATGCGGGTGTTCATGGATCAATGGGTGGTGGTGGTCCTGGTGGCTTTAACGTAGGGGATATTTTTGAAGGTATTTTTGGTGATATCTTTGGTGGGCGAGCAGGTCCACAAAGTTATGCAGAGCGTGGTGCAGATTTACGTTACCATTTAGAATTAAGTTTAGAAGAAGCAGTTGCAGGAAAGACCGTTCAAATAGAAGTTCCAACACTGGTAAGTTGTGATAATTGTAATGGTACAGGTGCACGCAAAGGCACACAACCTGTTAGTTGTAGAACTTGCGGTGGTCATGGGCAAGTACGAATACAACAAGGTTTTTTCTCTATACAACAAACTTGTCCTAATTGTAGAGGAACGGGACGCACGATTAGCGATCCTTGTACGGTTTGTCATGGTAATGGCCGAAAACAAGGGCAACGTAAATTATCAGTGACTGTTCCGGCGGGTATTGATTCTGGCGATAGAATTCGTTTATCAGGCGAAGGTGAAAGTGGATCACATGGTGGGCCATCAGGTGATCTTTATATTCAAGTGATTATCAAGCCACATGCTATTTTTACACGAGAAGAAAATGATTTGCATTGTGAAGTGCCTGTAAGTTTCGTAACTGCCGCTGTTGGTGGTGAAATTGAAATCCCAACTTTAGATGGACGAGTGAAGTTAACTATTGAACCTGAAACACAAAGTGGTCGTGTTTATCGATTACGTGGTAAAGGAGTCAAACCTGTTCGAAGTCGTTCAACAGGTGATTTATTATGTAAAATCGTGGTAGAAACGCCTGTGAAATTAAGCAAAAAACAGAAAGAATTGTTACAACAATTTGAAGAGTCTCTAAAAACCGATAATATCAATCATAGTCCTAAAGAAAGCACCTGGTTTGACAGTGTCAAACGCTTTTTTGGGGATATAAAATCATAGTTTTCAATTGTGAAATGTTTAAATGCTGTCATTGCGAGACCTGCGTTGTTTGCAGGTCGTGGCAATCCAGCATTATGGCGGGCACACGTGCACAGACAATATGATTAACTTTTAGTTCTTTTGTTTTGCACGCTTTGCCCGCCCTACAACTATTTTAATGCCGCACTGGATTGCCACGGCCCACACAATAGGTGGCCTCGCAATGACAACAGTTTTTCATCAAGACAATTTCACGCATGCGTGCCCACCAAGTGCTATCAAATTCAATGAGTCAACCTATAAGCCGGGTTCTGTAATAGATAGTCATTCATCTGGGCTAATTGTCACCAATTAGCTCAAGCAACCTACCCGGACCCAGCGAGGGTGCGCTTTATTATCTTACGATAATAGGGGTCCCTATTTGGTTTTGCTCCTGATGGGGTTTTCCCTGCCACTGTTGTAACCAACAGCGCGGTGCGCTCTTACCGCACCATTTCACCCTTACCTTACGGCGGTATATTTTCTGTGGCACTTTCCGTAGGCA
>JBFWPS010000117.1:0-1117 GCA_050249855.1 Gammaproteobacteria bacterium | reverse complement strand
GAATCTTAACCTATGGAGCCCGGACTTTCCTATATTAGTTGCCAAACAGAGACTATCCGGTTGACTCAGAGTCGATTATACATTTTTGGTACAGAATATCATTATTTAATTTTACCTTTATGTTTATGTATTAAATTTAGAGCAATAGTAGATGATTGAGGGAGTATAGTCATGCCGAAAACGGTGAATTTAAGACGCGTGCAAGGATTTTTTCATGATAAGTTGTCTGATGTTGAGCATATAACAACTGTCCAGTTAAAAAAGTTTAAAAGTGATTCAGTTGTAGAAATTCACTTAAGTGAAGACAATTCAACATTGCCTACATCAGGATTATTACCTAAAGAGAAAGAAGAGGTGGGCGAGACAGATGCAATTGAACAATCATCAGCTGAAGATTCAGGATATCTACCTTTACATAAATTTTATACAAAAAATGAACGACAAGAAATCGAACGTGGAAAAGGGTACGCTATTTTCCTTGAATTAAAATCTTCTGAAAAGCAAGTTTCAATTGATGCAATTGAATCAGGTCTAATAAAACGTGGTGTTACAGATCAAGCGATGCAAAAAGTGCTAGTTGATTTAATACTTCAAGATCGCGTTGGTTTCCCTTGGGGTAGTATTATGCCAGTCACCATGACGCTTGGGGACAAAGGTTTTCTTACTGGTGCTGGTGCAGCTGGTTCAAATGAACAGAACTTTTCTATCAGTGCGGAAGTTATAAGTCCAGAACATATCAAGCTTCATGTTTCAAGTAATATTAGTGCAATGGTAGAGAAATCAAAAACTAGAGAATCTACTATGACAAAGATTGGTCAAATAGATACAACGGTTGATATTAAGCCAAATTCTGTGTATTTATCATCAATGAAATATACAAAAGTTGGAAATACGGAAGAAGCTGAAAAAGCATTTAAAATTATTAATAATGATTCAGTTAATATTTTCACGCGTATGTTTAGAGCGATAAAAGAATATTTTTCTAAAGATGAAGAATTTGAATTAGCTCCGCCAGTTCTAGATGAAGATTTTGATTCTAATAGAATAGATTTTCCAGCTAGTAAAAAATAAATAATTTTCATAAGTTGTAGGGTGGATTAGGGCCGTAAGGCCCGTA
>JBFWPS010000116.1:0-6368 GCA_050249855.1 Gammaproteobacteria bacterium | reverse complement strand
TGGCATCAATATATTTTTACCAGAGATACTGTGAAAATATTTGGAATCAGATATTAGTTCATGGTGTTGTAACTTGTAGCACAGGAAATTTTGCAAAAGCGCTTTCTAATATTGGAAAAAATGCTGGTTTCTATTTGAATGCAATTATACCAAATACTGCCGATAAATATAAAGTTAACTCAATATTAGAATATAGCAATACAAATATACAGTCAGTACCATATTCCTTATGGAAAAATGCAATAATTCAAAATAAATATGAATTACATGATGGTTTTTTTATATCTACGGTTATGAATGATTTTGTATCTATTGGAAATGCAAGTATAGGCATTGAGCTATTAGAAGATCTACCTGAGATTTCATCAATTATTGTACCATACGGAGGTGGAAATTTAGTTTATAGTTTAGCGCTCTTTTTTAAAATAGTTAAACCTTCTGTAGACATATATACAGTAGAGGTTTCAACAGGCGCTCCTTTTAATGCTTCTTTCAAAGCAAATAAAGTAGTAGATGTAAATTATATAAATAGTTTTGTTGATGGAATTGGAGCTAGTTTTGTCATTCCAGAACAGTATGAAAGAATCAAGCCATTAGTTAAGGATTCACTAGTTGTATCACCTGCTGAAATTGCAGATATTATTGTTGACATTTCTAAAATAGGTATAATAGCCGAAGGCGCAGGAGCGGCTTCTATAGCAGCATTTAATAAATATCAGATTAAAGAACCATGTTGTTCCATTGTGACTGGAGGTAACATAAGTCAGAAGACGCTTAAAAATATCTTTGATAATAAAAACAAATAAAGGAAACACATTTTGATAAATAATCATCCAGAAGTTGTGCCGGTTAGTCCTGTTTTAGGAGCAGAGATTAGAAATGTTGATCTCGCTCTCGAGCTGAGTGATGAAGTAATTTCTATTATTAAAAGTACTTTTAATGAATATTCAGTGATAATTTTTCCTAACCAGAAAATTACTATCGAACAGCAAAAAAAATTCGCTTCGCATTTTGGAGAGTTAATGATCCAAAAACATTTACTCCCAGTTACTATGAAAGATCATCCTGAATGTATAATTCTAAGAAATGATCAAAAAAATCCACCTGGGTTAAATTATTGGCATACTGATAATAGCGGCTGGGAATGTCCTCCTTTAGGAACTATGCTTTATTCTATAAAGACTCCCATATTGGGTGGTGATACCATTTTCTCATCTATGTACAAAGCATATGAGAAGCTTTCTCCAGCGATGAAAGAATTTTTGAGGCCATTAATGGCGATCCATGATGTAAAAAAAGCATTTGGCGATGAATATAAAAATTTACAACAAGGATTAAAAAAATATGGTATTGATTCGGCTAGCCACTTTGCAGAATTTAATCCTGTAAAACATCCACTTGTTCGTACTCATCCTGTAACTAATAAATTAGCTTTATATTTTTCAGAGCCTTATACCTTATATATTGAAGGTTTGTCTAAAAATGAAAGTAAAACTATCCTAGATTTTTTATATAGACATGTACAGACAGAAGAGTTTATCTACAGACATAAATGGAAACAAAATGATTTGGTTTTATGGGATAATAGATGTTTGCAGCATTATGCTGTTGCTGATTATTATCCTGAAGAGCGTATTATGCATAGGTTGAATATTTGCGGTGAAAGACCTTTTTAATAGGATGTTAATATTATTATGCTGAAAATTGAAGAAAATAAAGAAGAACTTAAAAAATTTTTTCCACTAACATCGCCGAATGTGGCTATATCTCATGGCATTTTAGAGGGTAAAATTAAAGGTGATGTATGGATAAATAATGAAAATAATGCATGTTTGATAGTAAGTAACTCAAGTTTCAACTTTGTTTCTGGAGACATTGATGATAAGTTTATTTTTAATTCTATTAATCTAATTCCAGAAAAGAAGTTTTATTATTTGGTGAACTGTAGCAGTTCTTACAAATTCAATAAAGAATTCCCATTAATCTCAAGGCTTCATTATTCGGGGGCTCCTGAAAATATCAGAGAAGTTGATTCGAATAAAATCAAAATAATACAAGATCGTTATACTCTTTCGGAAGTTACTAGCGAATTATTTGAAAAATGCGCATGGAGAAATAAGCTATTGGAATTTTATGATACTAAAGAAGCATTTTTGAAAGGAGGCTTTGGTGCTTTGCTATTAAAGAATAATGAAGTCATAGTTGAAATTTATGGAACTATAGGTTGCAATCACTTTGAAGTAGGGGCATATATTAAAAAGGAATATAGGGGTATCAAAGGGAGTAGATTAGAGTTAGGAGATTATGTAATTTCAACCGCTTTAAAAAAGTATTGTATGGAGAAAAATCTCTTAGTCACAGCTAGTTGCGCTCAAAGTAATAGAGCATCTGAAAATGGTATATTGAGATTTGGTTTAACAAAGGATTATGAGTATCAAGTATTAGATATTTTTACTCTGAGAAGAGGGCTAATTCAATACTCAATTTAAAGGTAGTGTTTGAATAGCTGTGTGAGTGTTCATTAATTGTTATACTAATAACCAAAATGGAGACTGATATTATGATAACCATTTTTTGACAGTCAAACATGACGACGTTCATGAGCTATAAAATAATATTAACCCGATATTTTAGTTCAAAACACTATTAAAACATATGTAAGAATATTGACCATTGTAGAGTTGATTGTATTTAAATAACTAAAAGATTTTGTTCTTATATAGCGTCACTTTCATACAGGAAGTTTCAAATATAAAACAATAAACTTGCCTTAAATCTAAAGCTTCTTTAAGCTTTGTTCGACACTGCATCACAAAAAAGTTAAGGGTATATTATGACAGAATTCAGATATTTTCACGCATGGTTATATTCTTTTTTCTCAAAAAAATTATATGTCGATGTTGCCAATCGTTGGCGTGGTAATGGTTTCGTTTACCTATTATTATTAATTATGCTTTTTATTATTCCTCAAACGATATTTACTAATAATCAATTACGTCAATTTGTTACTAGTAATCAAAGCGCATTAAAAGAGATGCCAACCATTACGATTAAAAATGGTATTGTTAGTACGCCAGAAAACAAAGCTTATTTATTAAAAGCAAATCCTAAAAGTACATTAAATTTTCTTGTGATTGATACAACCGGGCAATATAAAAGTTTATCGCAAGCTGACGCGATATTTTTATTAACTCGCGATCAAATCATGTTTAAAGATGTTCACGGTGATTCTAAAGCAATACATTTACAAAAATCAATGAATGAGGTTTTCAATAAAGATCATGCGTTGAACATGTTGTCATTTATTAAAAAATGGGGAATTTTATTGGTTTATGTTCCTGTATTTTTTGTAAATTTCATGCAGAATTTTCTTTTTTTAATTATTTATACTTTATTAAGTTATTTTATTTTATCAAAAGTGATGCATGCAAATTTAAATTATCATCAAAGTTCACGTTTGGCTGCTGTGGCAATGTCTCCCTCGATTATTATTTGTAATATGCTCTGCACAATTTATCCAGAACAACCAATTTTTTACACGCTTTTAACAATCGGCTATGTCATTTTTGGTGTATATGCAGCACGAAGTTCATCTAAGGAGTTAACTAAATGATTTGGTTTTTTGCGTATCTAGGATTGATTTTATTACTGACTTATCATCGCGCCAGTTTGAGTGTTGCAATCATTGCTTACGTGGTTGTATTTTCTTGGTTTAGTTATTTTAGTTCAATTTCTAGCTATTTAATCGTGAGTTTATGGATTATAAACATCATCGTTTTTCTATTATTTGCACCACCTATTCGACGTCAGTTAATGAGTCGATACTTTTTGAGTATTTATCAAAAAGTTAAACCAAAATTATCAAGTACGGAGGAACAAGCATTAGCAGCAGGTACCATTGCTTGGGCTGGAGAATTATTTAGTGGTGCGCCAAACTGGCACTCTTTATTAAAAAAAGAACCCGCAACGTTGACTGAAGAAGAAAAAACTTTTTTAGATGGCCCTGTTGCACAATTGTGTGAGCGTTTAAATGATTGGGATATTACACAGAATCGATTAGATTTACCCGAAGAAGTTTGGCAATTTATCAAGGAGCAGGGTTTCTTTGGCTTAATTATTCCTAAACGTTATGGTGGTAAAGGTTTTTCTGCAACAGCACATTCAGCAGTGATTACGAAAATCGCAAGTTGTGGTAATACTGCTGCAACAACCGTTGCAGTGCCAAACTCTTTAGGGCCAGCCGAATTATTATTACATTATGGTACTGAAGAACAACGTAATTATTATTTGCCTCGATTAGCTTCTGGTGAAGAAATTCCATGTTTTGCTTTAACAGCGCCTGAGGCCGGTTCAGATGCAGGTGCTATTACTGATAATGGTGTTATTTGCGAAGGTGAATTTGAGGGTAAAAAAACGATTGGTATACGTTTAAATTTTAATAAGCGTTATATTACTTTAGCGCCTGTTGCAACTGTGATTGGGCTTGCATTTAAATTATATGATCCTGAAAAATTAATTGGAAATAAAACTGAACTTGGTATCACTTGTGCACTCATTCCACGTCATACATCAGGTATTTCAATTGGTCGTAGACATTTTCCATTAAATAGTGCTTTTCAAAATGGTCCTATTCAGGGGAAAGATGTTTTTATTCCTATTGATTGGATTATTGGTGGCGTAAAAATGGCAGGAAAAGGTTGGCAAATGTTAATTGAATGTTTGTCTGTAGGTCGAGGGATTACATTACCTTCTATGGCTGTTGGTGGTGCTAAAGCAGCTGTTTTAACTTCAGGTGTTTATTGTCGGATAAGAAAGCAATTTGGTTTGTCAATTGGAAAATTTGAAGGTGTACAAGAAGCACTTGCTCGCATCATAGGAAATACTTATATCATGGATGCTTTGCGCTTATTCTCGGTTGCTACTATTGACGAAGGTGAAAAACCAGCTGTATTAACTGCTATTGCAAAATATCATGCAACTTCTCGTGGACGCATCATTATAAATGATGCAATGGATATTCATGGTGGGAAAGGTATTTGTTTAGGCCCTAATAATTATTTAGGACGAAATTATGAAGCAACACCGATTAGTATTACGGTTGAAGGCGCTAATATTTTAACACGCAGTATGATTATTTTCGGACAGGGTGCCATACGTTGTCATCCCTATATTTTACCGGAATTACATGCAGCAGTGAATGATGATAAACGTCAAAGTTTAAAAGCCTTTGATCGCGCAGTTTGGGGTCATATAGGCTTTATTATCAGTAATCTAGTACGTTGTTTATTGCTAGGCTTAACTGGTTCAGCAATTGTTCTTACACCTAAAGGAAAGGCAGTCAGAAAATATTGGCAATACTTAACACGTTATAGTTCTATTCTGGCTTTTTTAAGTGATATGGCAATGATGGTCATGGGGGCGAATCTAAAACGTAAAGAGGCTATCTCTGCTCGTTTAGGAGATATGTTAAGCATGCTATGTCTAGGTTCAGTCGTATTAAAAAGATTTTATGAAAATAATTGTTCTGAAGATGAGTTGCCACTGATTCATTGGGCATGCCAAGATATTTTATATACGGCACAACAACAAGTGGACGGTATTTTAAGAAATTTCCCGTCTCGAGTTCTTAGTGCGATCATGCGTTTTATCATATTTCCACTAGGACGAAGAATGACACCACCTAGTGATAAATTACAAAAAGTGCTTGCTGATTTAGCTCAATCACCTAATGCGGTGCGTAGTCGTTTGGCTGAAGGTGTTTTTTATGGCCAAGCAAGTGATCGAGGGAATATCATAGGGAAGATGGAAGAAATATTAGCGCAAGTTATTGCTTGTGAACCCATAGATAAAGTGATTGCAAAAGCAAAACACGACCATGTGATTAAAGGCCATGATTTTGATGAATTAGTAACTGACGCGCTAGCTAAGCAAGTGATAGATGAACAACAAGCAAAAGAAATTCGTAGTGCTCATGAAGCACGTTTATCGATAATCGCCGTTGATGACTTTGACCCGAAGGATTTAACGGGGTCACGTCTTGAATCGTAGATTTTTCCTTGAATTTTGATGATATGATCATCAAAATTCAAGGAAAACAGAAAAATTTAATAAAGATAAAAAATTTGACTTTGTGATTTAAACAGCTTCTGCTTCTTCTTGCTCAGGCAAAGTTACATTTAATTCTAAGATAGAACAATCGCCTGCATTTTGAAAATTTACTTGCACTTGTTGTTTATCAATATGAACGTATTTTGCTATAACATCAAGGATTTCTTGCTGCAACGCTGGTAAATAGTCTGGGCTATTACTACTTCGTTGTGTACGTTCATGCGCAAGAATGATTTGAAGACGTTCTTTTGCAATATTTG
>JBFWPS010000115.1:0-6395 GCA_050249855.1 Gammaproteobacteria bacterium | reverse complement strand
GAAATTATTTATTTGATATTGCAAAGATTTAATTAATTCTTATTTACTTGAAAATAATTTTCCGTGACTCCCAAAAGCATTAATCGTTAAATGACTAAATGGCCCAACTGCATATAATCGATTAATTCCTAAAGCTTGTGCTTTTTCACCAACTAATCTATGTTCAATTTCTACATGCTGTCCTAATTCGCCCATCCCACCAAAAACAAAAATCTTCTCTCCTGGCATATTAGCTAATACCTCAAGTGCTGCATGAACTGCGTTAGGTATTGCATTATAAGTATCATCAATAATATCAGCGCCTTGTTTACTTTTCTTCAAATTCATACGTTTAGTTACAGGTTGCATTTCTGCCAAACCCTTTTGAATAACTTCGATATCTATTCCCACAGCATGCGCCATACTTGCAGCAGCTAAAGCATTAGGAACATTATGTTTACCAATCGTTGATAATTGAACACGAATATTTTTCTTTTCTATATGCAAATCAAAACTTAATTTATTTGCAACATCCACAACGATATTAGAAGCCCAAACATCAGCTGAATCTGTTAATCCAAAAGTAACCATTTTTTGTTTTGGTTGTAACAAAGATCGGAAATAATTAGCAAATTGATCATCTATATTAATGACAGCCGTCCCCGTTTGAGAAAGACCAGAAAAAATCTCACCTTTTGCACGAGAAACACCTTCTATATTTCCAAAACCTTCAAGATGCCCTGCCCCTACATTCAACACAACTGCCACGTCGGGTTTAGCAATTTTTGTAAGATAATCAAGTTCACCAAAATGATTTGTACCCATTTCTAATACGGCAAATTGATGTTTTTTTTGCTGTTGTAATAATGTTAGTGGTAATCCAATTGCATTATTAAATGAACTTTGACTGTATAACACAGAATTTTTTTGCTCTAAAATCGATGCTAACATCGCTCTAGTTGTCGTTTTTCCACAAGTACCCGTGATTGCTAAAATAGGCGCATTAAATTGTTGTCGTACAAATGCAGCAAGTTGACCTAAAGCATTTTCCGTATTTTCAACATAAATAATAGGTATATTTGCTTTTACATTTTCTTCAGCTAAAATTGCTACCGCACCATTTTCTTCTGCGACCTTAACAAAATCATGTCCATTAAAATTTTTGCCCTTGAGTGCGATAAATAAAGAGCCAGGTAATAAAGTTCTAGAATCAATCGAGATTGTTTTTACTAAACAATCTTCTCCCGTCATTTGCCCAGATATAGCCTTATTAATGACACTTAATTTAAGTGGTTCCATTTCAAAACTCCGCCAATATCATCTGTACTGTTAAAGCATCATTAAATGAATTTTTTTTATCACCTATTTCTTGATAGGTTTCATGTCCTTTTCCAGCAACTAAAACAATGTCACCAGGATGGGCACACTTAATTGCATGTGCAATTGCACGATGTCTATCATGTTCAACGACAACTGAGGCTGGACTTTCCATTCCTTGTAAGATATCAGCAACGATACCAACTGGATTTTCATGCCGAGGATTATCATCTGTTACAACGATACGATCAGCATAACGTTCTGCAATAGCCCCCATCTCAGGACGTTTACCTTTATCGCGATCGCCACCACACCCAAAAACACACCACAATTCACCCGAACAAAATTCACCTAATGTTGTAAGCAGTTTCTCTAATGCATCCGGCGTATGCGCAAAATCAACTATGACCAGCGGTTTTTCAGCACCACCAAATAATTCCACACGCCCTGAAACACCATTAAGCTTGGCGAGATAATCCAAAACTCGCTCAAGTGGAATATCTAAAACGCATAATGTTATCAAAACAGCTAATAAATTACTAAGATTGAATCGACCTAACAACTTACTGTGTAAAACACAATCACCCCAAGGGGTATGAAGACTTGCAGTAATGCCATGCATATCCAATTTAGCATGGGTTACATAAACTTTTGCATTAATATTCCCAATTGCCGAATAACTAATAACATTTAATTGTGAATTAAATTCATTTATTAATTGCTCACCAAACGCATCATCTATATTTATAATCGCGTGCTTAATCCCTGGTGATAAAAATAATTTACGTTTTGCAGCAGCATAATTTTCCATCGTTCCATGGTAATCAAGATGATCTCTTGTTAAATTAGTATAAATAACAATGGAAAATGGAATACCTTGTACACGAAACTGTTCTATACCAATTGAAGAAACTTCCATAGCAATTGAATCTGCACCACTTGACAATAACTCAGCAAGCGTCGATTGTAATTGAATTTGATTGGGTGTAGTTAATTGTGCTGTTTGTAGTTGTCCTACCAAACCGCTACCTACTGTTCCCACTATTCCACAAATATGACCTGCCATTGATAATGCTGTTGCAATAAAATGACTACAAGAAGTTTTCCCGTTGGTACCAGTTATTCCAATCATCGTTAATTTTTTAGCAGGATACTCATAAAATTTTGCTGCAATATCAGAAAGTTTTTCATTAAGATTTTTTATTGGGAACATAGGTATGGAATTTTGCTCACACTCAATCTCACTACCATTTTCTTCATAGACAACTGCAACACAGCCTTTTTCAATCGCGTCAGAAATAAATTTTCGACCATCTGAATTTGTTCCTACGCACGCAAAAAACAAATCACCTTTTTTAACTAAACGACTATCTAAACTAAGCCCTTTTACATTTAGCTTTTCAGGTAGAGGATTTACCAATCCTTCTAGTAATTTATCTAATGTCATTGTTTTCACTTTTTCTCTGTTGGTTGAGTACTTAATTCCGATGAGTTCAAATCATCGGGTGGTACAGCTAAAATACGTAGTGCATCTGCCATAACTTTAGAAAATATCGGTGCAGCTACTTGAGCAGCATAATAACCATTCTGTGGATTACTTATTACCACAGTCACAACCAAGCGGGGTTTAGTCGCAGGTGCTAATCCAGCAAATACCGCCTGATGACGATGTTTATCATAGCCATGTGGTCCTATCATTCTTGAAGTACCTGTTTTACCAGCTATCGTATACCCTCGGACACTGGCCTTCACACCAGTTCCACCTGTTTGTACTACTGCACGCATCATTTCAACAACTGATTTAGTCTTATCTTCTGGTAAAACTCGCTCACTTTTAGGTTGGGTCTCCACTTTTGTTAATTGCACAGGATGCTTTATACCATTTGCTGCCAAAATTGAATATGCTTGCGCTAATTGTAAATTTGTAACTGATAATCCATACCCGAATGAAAGTGTTGCAAGCGTAAAATCGCCCCAAGGTTTGTGGTGAACTAAAACACCAGAACTTTCTCCAGGGAAAGTAGAATGTGTACTTTGACCATATCCAACTTTATGTAATATATTCCATAGACTATCTGGAGGTGTAGATAAAGTTATTTTCGTCACACCCACATTACTTGAATGTAATAATACCTCTGTGACTGTTAATACACCTAAATTTCCATGCACTTCTTGAACTCGATTTTTTCCAAAAGCTAACCAACCAGGTGAAGTATCAATAAGTGTATTTGGTTTATAATGCCCATTAATCAAGCCGTTTAATACACTAAATGCTTTATTAGTTGAACCTGGTTCTAAAACATCTGTCACAGCTCGGTTACGATAACGACTATCATGAACTTTAGGTTTTTCATTTGGATTAAAAGAAGGTTGATTTACCATCGCTAATACTTCACCCGTTTGCACATCCATAATTACAATCGAACCTGATTCAGCGCCGCGTTCAGTAATCGCCTCTTTTAATTCACGGTATGCTAAATATTGTAATCTTCTATCAATACTTAATGCTAAATCTCTGCCGGGTTCAGGTGTTTTTAACAATCCCATGTCTGCAATAATATGCCCTAACCTGTCTTGTAGAATTTGTTTTTTTCCAAGTTTCCCAGATAACCATTGATCATAAGCCAGTTCTATCCCTTCCTGCCCATGATCATCAATGTTAGTTAATCCTATCAATTGTGCAGTCACTTCACCTTCTGGATAAAAACGATGAAATTCTCTTTGAATAAAAACACCAGGTATATTTAATTTTTTTACTTCAGAACCAACAAAAGGGTTCAAACCACGTTTTAAATAAACAAATTCACGCTTTTGATTTTTTTCAATTATTTGATCGATTGTTTTAACGGAAAAACTAAGAATTTTAGCTAATTCTTGTTTTTGTTCTGCTGTAATATCAAGAGAAGTTGGATCAATCCAAATAGAATCAACAGGTGTACTAACCGCCAAAGGCTCACCATTGCGGTCAGTAATCATACCTCTATAGGCAGGAATACTTAGAACACGTACACTACGTGCATCACCTTGTTTAAGTAAAAAAGTGCGATCGATTAACATTAAGTCGATCATGCGCCAAACCAAACCAGCAAATGCTAGTGATAAAACAATTACAACTATCCAATAACGCCTAACATTTGCCATCTATTCAAACCTATTCTTTAACAACAATAATATCCTCTTGTTTTGGAACAACCATTCTAAGTTTTTGTTCAGCAATAGTTTGAATTCTTGCTTGGGTTGCCCAAGTATTTTGTTCCACAAGCAATTGACGCCATTGTACACGCAAATTATCACGTTGTTTTTGCATTGATTGCAATTCCGCAAAAAACATACGGCTTTGTGCTTGTACATAAACAACAGACAAAGCTGAAATAAAAATACCACACATTAAGGTTAAAATTAACCAAAACCGACGGTCACCGAGTAATTCACGTAAATGAGCCATCGATAGTGTATAGCTATTAACACGAATTGCACTGTTTAACATAAACTACTCCTTTATTTTTTCTACGACTCTCAAAACAGCACTACGAGCTCGTGGATTATCTTTTACTTCTTCAGCACTCGCTCGAACCGGGCCTGCAATTTTCGCTAATACTGGCGAAAAAGGTTTTACTACCATTAACAAACTTTTTGAGAGCACAGGACCTTGAATTTGCTCTCGAAAAAATTGTTTAACTATTCTGTCTTCCAACGAATGAAAACTGATAATTGCCAAACGCCCCCCAACTTCTAATGCATCAATACATTGTGGCAAAACAGTTTTTAAATCATTTAACTCACTATTTATAAAAATCCTAATTGCTTGAAAGCTACGTGTTGCTGGATGCTTATGCCTTTCCCATTTAGGATTAGCCTTTGCAACAACATCTGCTAACTGAGCAGTTGTTTTAAAGACTTCTTCAGCACGCTTTTTAACAATCGCATTCGCTATTCTTTTTGCAAAACGTTCTTCACCAAAATCAAATAATACGTTTGCTATTTCTTTTTCACTTGCTTGTGCAATCCAATCTGCTGCTGTGACCCCTTTAGTAGTATCCATACGCATATCTAAAGGACCTTCCAAACTAAAACTAAAACCGCGTGATGCATCATCTAACTGAGGAGATGAAACACCTAAATCCATTAAAATCCCTGATATTTTTCCAACAAAATTATATTTATCTACAATTTTTGTTAATTCCGCAAACGAACTTTGTTCAATCACTATTCGTGCATCATTCAAAAATTCTTTCTTTGCGATATCGATCGCCATTGGATCTTTATCAATAAGTACTAATCTTCCATCTAGACTCAACTTTCGTAAAATAGCTCTAGCGTGACCGCCTCTCCCAAAAGTTGCATCGATATAAATTCCGTTTGGTTTTATTGCTAAGTGTTCAATGACTTCATCAAGCAAAACGGGTTGATGTGTAAACATAATCACAATGCTATATGTTGTAATTCTTCAGGCACTTCACCCATCTTGTTACGTTCTTCTAGCAACCAACGTTCTCGTTGTTCTTCCCAAACTGTTTCATCCCATAACTCAAATTTTCTACCCTGTCCTAACAAAATAACTTTCTTATCAAGTGATGCATAATCTCTTAATAAAGGTGGTAGAAGAACCCGACCTGTATTATCCATTTCTAATTCTGTTGCATGACCTAACAATAATCTTTGTATACGTCTGGTTGCAGGATTAAAGCTTGATAATTGTTGTAACTTTGCTTCAATCAATTCCCACTCAGACGTTGGATAAAGCAACAAGCAAGGAGATTCAGTATCAATTGTGGCTACCAAATCATAAGTACGCCCTTGGCGAATTTGCTCTCTATAACGAGCAGGGATCGCTACGCGTCCTTTTGGGTCAATAGTTATACTATTTATACCACGAAACATATAATTTGCTCTTTTTTTCTTCTAAAATTGTAATCCAACACCACTTATGGACATTTATAGGGATAAGTTACCACTTTTCACCACAATGATCCACTTTCTTGCACTATAGTGATAAATTACATGAAGTGTCAACTATAATCCGTTGAGAAATGATGTTTTCAGGTCTTGAATCATAGCTTTTTTCACGACCTGACCCCATAGTTTCAATGGGGTCAGGT
>JBFWPS010000114.1:0-6535 GCA_050249855.1 Gammaproteobacteria bacterium | reverse complement strand
GGTTTGACGACGCATATAAGCTTACCAAGCATCAGATCCAGCTTCACGCCCCCCACCCGTATGCTTTTCACCTCCACATGCACCACCAATTTCAGCACCCGAAGTACCTAGATTGACATTAGCAATACCACAATCACTCCCCTCTGTAGATAAAAAATACTCTGCGCGTTGTAATTGTTTAGTAAATAAAGCTGAAGATAAACCTTGAGGCACAGCATTTTGCAACTGTACTGCATCTTCAAAATTTTCATACGGTAAAAGATATAATATAGGAGCAAATGTTTCTTGTTGTAAAAGAGGCCAATCTGGTTTTGCTTCAACTAAGCAAGGTTCAACAAAATAACCTTTTATTGCGACTCGATTACCACCAAATAAAATTTTACCACCTAGCCCTTTAATTTTTTCAACTACTTGTAAATAATGATGAACGGCTGCTTCATCAATTAATGGTCCCATTAAATTCTTTATATTTAACGAATCACCTATTTTAATTTGACGGTAAGCTGCAATTAATGCATCAACTAATGCTTGATATCGAGATACATGTACCAAAACACGTCGCGTGCTTGTACATCGTTGGCCTGCTGTACCAATAGCACCAAAAACTAAAGCTGGAATAACAAGATTAAAATCAGCGGATTCATCGACAATTACCGCATTATTGCCTCCCAATTCTAAAATACAACGAGCAAAACGATTTGCACAAGCCACAGCAACTTTACGCCCTACTTCTGTAGAACCAGTAAATGAAATTAAAGGAATTCGTGTATCTGTTAATAATTTTTCAGCTACTGCACGATCATCTGTTATAAACAAAGAAAATATATCATCATAACCTAATTCAGTCATGGCTTCCTGACAAAGGTGCTGTACTGCTATGGCACATAAAGCTACTTTAGAGGAAGGTTTCCAAATAACTGTATTTCCAGCAATGATTGCTAAAAATGCATTCCAAGACCATACAGCCATAGGAAAATTAAATGCACTTATCACACCGACTACACCATAAGGATGCCATTGCTCATACATACGATGAGAAACTCGCTCAGAATGCATGGTTTTTCCATATAACATTCGTGATTGACCAACGGCAAGATCTGCCATATCAATCATCTCTTGTACTTCACCATCGCCTTCTTGCTTAGATTTTCCCATTTCCATAGCAACCAATGTACCCAATAAGTCCTTTTTTTCTCGTAATTTTTGCGCGATGACTCTAACTAATTCACCACGTTTGGGTGCTGGTACTGTGCGCCATTTTTTAAAAGCAGTTGTAGAACGTTGAACAACCCAGTCAAAATTAGCTTCATCTCCAACTAATATGTCAGCGATAATGGATTCTGTACTTGGATTAATAGAATGTAAAACTCTCTTAGATTTACCACAAGACCACTCGCATCCTGCAGCAACGCCCATTTGTTGCTTTTTGATATTGAGTTTTTTTAATAGTTTCATTTTTTTATACTTATTATTGTCTAATTACATCAACTCCACGAGGCACAGCAAAGACAAACAACCGTTTACTAACAGGCTTATTAATTTTAATAGATGAAAATTGAAGTTTTCCACGTTGTCCAAGGTTATCTTGCATTTCAATTTGAGATATGGCATTACCAGAAAATTTCAAAGCAATCATTTGAAATAATGTTTTATCTGAATGCGCTTGTAACACATATCGACCTTCTTGTAACGACACGTGAAATGCTCGTGTTAAATCAGTTGCATTTGAAGACAACAATAATGCAGGAGTCATTTCTGCATTTTGATCTTGTGCTCTTACAATCACCTGTTTTAATGATTGATTGTAAATCCAAAATGTTTTCCCATTCGCCACAATTAATCGGCTAATAGGACTGATAACTTGCCAATAAAATTTATTGGGTCGCACCATAATCATCGTGCCATGATTTTCGCCAATCACATGATTATTCATGTTATAAATAACTTGTTTGAAATCAGCTTGTATCGTTTGTATCTGCTTGAGTTTATCAGATAATTCCTGTGCAGGTGTTTGCGATGCAAACGTAAACGTGCTGTATATTAGTGTAATAAAAACAAATAAAAGTTTTTTCATCAAATCACTCTACTGGTTCTGGTGCTAAAACTTCTCTAACACCATTGCTTTCCATTGGACCAACAATACCTGCCGTTTCCATATCTTCATTCATTCTTGCTGCACGATTATAACCGATTTTCAAACGTCGTTGTAGGCTAGAGATGGTTGCGCGACGGCTTCTTGTCACAACAAAAACCGCTTCATCATACAAAGGATCAGATTCTTCATTGCTAGAAGATGTACTAGCACCTTCAGCACCTTCTTCATTAGGATCAACTGTAATTTCATTAATATATTCGGGTGAACCGCGTGATTGCCAATCTGCAACAACTTGATGAACTTCATGATCAGCAACAAATGCGCCATGAACACGAACAGGCACACTAGTTCCAGGTGGTAAGTAAAGCATATCACCATTTCCTAATAACTGTTCTGCACCACCTTGATCTAAAATCGTTCTTGAATCAATTTTAGAAGAAACTTGGAATGCAATTCTTGTCGGAATGTTTGCTTTAATTAAACCCGTAATGACGTCAACAGAGGGACGCTGAGTTGCTAAAATTAAATGAATACCCGCAGCACGTGCTTTTTGCGCAATCCTCGCGATTAATTGCTCCACTTTTTTACCTACAACCATCATCATATCGGCAAATTCATCAATCACAACCACGATAAAAGGTAATGTTTTTAAAGTCGGTCGCTCTTCATCTTCTCCTTGCCATAAAGGATCATAAAGTGGTGTTCCATTTTTTTCTGCATCTTTTACTTTAACGTTGTAGCCCGCAAGATTACGAACACCCAAAGATGCCATCATTCGATAACGACGCTCCATTTCAGCCACACACCAACGCAGTGCATTAGCAGCTTCTTTCATATCTGTTACAACAGGTGTTAATAAATGAGGGATCCCTTGATAAACAGATAATTCTAACATTTTAGGATCGACTAAAATCATACGTAACTCTTCGGGTGAGGCTTTATATAATAAACCTACCAACATGGCATTTACGCCAACTGATTTTCCTGAACCAGTGGTACCAGCTACTAATAAATGGGGCATTTTGGCTAAATCAACAATCACTGGATGACCCGAAATATCTTTACCTAGTGCAAGTGCCATAGGTGATTTTAACTGTTCGTATTGAGAAGATGCGAGAATTTCAGATAAACGCACGATTTGGCGTGTTTCATTAGGTAATTCTAAACCGACGACTGATTTTCCAGGAATAACTTCTACTATACGTACACTTACAACTGATAAAGAACGAGCTAAATCTTTTACCAAACTAGAAATCCGACTTACTTTTAAGCCTGGCGCTAATTGCATTTCAAAACGGGTAATAACTGGACCAGGATGAACTGCAACAACTTGTACATCAATACCGAAATCACGTAGTCGCATTTCAACTTCACGAGACATTGATTCTAATTGTGCAGGCGTATAACCACGTTCAAAAGTATGTTCTGCTGGGTCCAGTAAATCAATTGAAGGTAATCCATTCGATGATTTCGTTATACTATTTTTAACTTTTGTTTTAGAAGTAATAGGCTTTACTACCGGTTTTTGAACTGGTGGTGTAATTAGTTTTTTACGAAGAGCTACAGGCTCTTCAAATATTTCTTCATCAACAGCAGGCTCTGTACGCGAATAAATTTTTGGTTCAACCACACTGGTAACCTTCATCGCTCGTCTCTGCTTAAACCACGCAATAGGATTTAATTTTGCTAAAAATTTTAATCCTAATTTAATGACTTTTAAGCTCATTTGACCTATATAATCAAATAATTTTAACCAAGATAATCCGCTTAACAAAGTAATACCAACTGTAACAAAAGTCATTAAAACAAGTGTGGAACCCAAAATATTAAAATTATTTACCAAAATTGGTCCTACTAAATCACCTGCAATTCCACCTGCTGTGTAAGGTAAGTGCGCATGAAATTCACCAAATTGCAATGTTGCTAAACCACAAGCACCTACTAAAAATAAAATAAATCCAAAGCTTCTTAAGACTAGGGATTTTGACTCAAAACTTTGTTGTTCCCGCTGATTAACAAAAAGAATTACCCAAGCACTGTAACCCAATAAAAAAGGAAATAAATACGCGACATAACCAAAAATATATAAAACCAAATCCGCAATCCAAGCACCTGCTTTACCACCGGCATTAGCAATGACATCGCCTTGCCCCGTACTAGACCAACCAGGATCACTGTTATGATAAGTAATTAAAGAAAGCAAAATAAATAATGCAAAGGAACCCAGCACAATGAGCAAACCTTCACGCAAACGTTTGCTAAAATGACTTTGATGATTTTCGGTAGATTTTCTCGTCGCCTGTTTCACTTTAAATTTAACCTTTTTTAAAAATACAAATTGACGTAATATTATAAACGCATATCATAACCTAAAGTAATATAAATTTAAGAGAAATTCATTATGCCTGAAGCAAAACACCGAAGACTTATCATTCTAGGCTCTGGCCCTGCTGGTTATGCTGCAGCTGTTTATGCAGCACGCGGTAACCTGGAACCACTATTAATTACTGGATTACAACAAGGTGGTCAATTAATGACAACAACAGATGTCGATAATTGGCCAGGTGATGTAGAAGGTTTGCAAGGACCCGCGTTGATGGAACGTATGCAACGTCATGCACAACGTTTTGATACGGAAATTGTTTTTGACCAGATTAATCAAGTTAATTTGCAACAACGGCCTTTTCGGTTAATGGGAGACTCTCATCATTACACTTGTGATGCCCTTATTATTGCAACAGGTGCCAGTGCTAAATATTTAGGTTTACCTTCTGAAGAAAAATTCATGGGTAAAGGTGTTTCTGGTTGTGCTACCTGCGATGGATTTTTTTATCGTGATCAAAAAGTTGCTGTTATTGGCGGTGGCAATACTGCTGTTGAAGAAGCACTGTATCTATCAAATATTGCCTCAGAGGTCGTTATTGTACATAGACGAGATAAATTTCGTTCTGAAAAAATTCTAATTGATAAAATTATGCGTAAAGCAGAACAGGGTAATATAAAAATTCTTTGGAACGCTGTCTTAGATGAAGTTTTAGGTGATGAAACAGGTGTTACAGGTATGCGTGTACGTCATTTAGATTCACAAACCACTGAAACGATCGATTTACATGGGGTATTCATTGCGATTGGACATAAACCTAATACAGATATATTCACTGGACAACTTGAAATGAATAATGGATACATTATTACGCAAAGCGGATTAGCAGGAAATGCAACTGCAACCAATATTCCAGGTGTATTTGCTGCAGGTGATGTAGCTGATCCTATCTATCGTCAAGCAGTTACCTCCGCAGGCACCGGTTGTATGGCTGCTTTAGATGCTGAGAAATATTTAGATATGATAAATATTTGATCATAATTAAACATTTTTATTCAGATTTTTCCATCAACCTTAAAATTTGTACTATATTTTGATTATCAGTGTTTAAAAAAATAACTTGGTGTTCAAAATAACAAATTTTAAGGGTGATGCCATGAAAACAAAACATCTGTTAGTTGGAATAACTGCTATAGCATTAAGTACTAGTGCTTATGCTTGGGGGGGGAATTCTGATCCCAGCTGTAGCAATAATTTTTTTGGTTGTAGTTCAAAGCACTACAATGCAAAACAAGAAGCTAAAAAATATCAAAATTCATCCAAACCCCGATTCTTCACTAAGAATGGCGTTGAGTACATGGTAAAAGATGGACGATTGTATTATAAAATACCAGAACAACATGTACTGCCTAGCAATCCATTTGCTGATCGCAGTCGGTATTTTTCAGAATCAGGTCCCAGCAATACATTCATATTTGATCCAAAACACTTAAGCTGGGCGTATTATGATCAACAAGGAAAACTGCTCAGAACAGGCCCTGCCTCTGGTGGCAAAGATTATTGCTATGACACAGGTGGCAGCTGTAAAACGCCAGTAGGTACATTCAAAGTCTATTCTGAACAAGGTGCCGCTTGCAAATCCAATAAATATCCTCTCGATAACCCGGGTGCACCAATGCCTTATTGCATGTTCTTCCACGGTGGATATGCAATGCATGGTTCATATGATGTACCAAATTATAATGCAAGCCATGGTTGTATACGTTTACATCCAGTCGCTGCAAAATGGTTAAATCAAGATGTGGTTAAACCAGGAACAAGAGTAGTCGTAAGACCTTATTATTAATAACTAGCTAAAATAATCTAAAGTGTAGCGTTACAGTATTCGCTGATATAAAAACTCCCTCTCCCACAACTTGTTGGGGGAGAGGGTTGGGGTTGGGGTGAGGGGAAAAGGAATCCTATATTACCACGCATTCGCCTACACTCTCTCGCAGCATCTATATTCTAAGTCAACAAAAAAATTATTTTTCTAGTATTGGTACCCAGGGTGTTTGACGCTGAGCAATACTTCTTAATGTAAACAATAACTTGTGTGCGACAGCTATCAAAGCTAC
>JBFWPS010000113.1:0-6680 GCA_050249855.1 Gammaproteobacteria bacterium | reverse complement strand
AACGATCTATCAATCCTAAGAAAATATCAACACTAAAAATCAAAATAATGTAGTGCCTTGAAATTGTATCCGATTGTTTTAATTGGATTTTTATTTTTTTGTTGAGGGTTTTATTACGAAGTCAGGACGAATGAGTGAACTAGATGTACTTAATGGTGCAGTCTATTCATCAGGCGAGTATATTTATACTTCATCTAGCGGTGGTTTATATACAGGTGATTCTGCTGAAGATAAAGATGAGCCGCGTACATGGGCTAAACGTGACTCTGAGGAAGATTTTGATCCTAGAGAGCGATTCAAATTCCGAAAACAAAAAGGTTAATGTCTAAAATGACGAATACCAGTGAATACCATTGCAATATTCGCTTCATTGGCCGCTTGAATCACTTCTGCGTCACGCATTGATCCACCAGGTTGAATAATCGCTTTGATACCTAATTCGGCTGCTTTATCAATAGTATCTCTAAATGGAAAGAAAGCATCAGAAGCCATGACTGTATTTTGAAGTGAAAGATTCTCTCTTTGCGCTTTAGATGCGGCAATCATAACACTATCAATTCGGCTCATTTGGCCTGCACCTATCCCAATCGTCTCTTTATCTTTTGCAAATACAATAGCATTTGATTTAACAAATTTAACAATGCGCCAAGCAAATATTAAATCATGTAATTGAGTTTGAGTTGGTGAAAGCGCTGTTACAACGCGCAATTGATCTAATAATACTGTTACATCGTCTGTTTCTTGTATTAGTATACCACCATTAATACATCTTATATCCAAGCTTTTAGCTATGTCATTATTTGATGCGTTAGTAGATAGAACGCGTACATTTGGTTTGGTTGAAAAAATAGTTAATGCTTCAGCCGTAATTTGAGGTGCTATAATAACCTCAACAAATTGATTATTAATAATCGTTTCAGCTGTTTTTACATCTAAAGTATTATTAAAGGCAATGATTCCACCAAATGCAGAGGTAGGATCAGTTTGATAGGCCTGATTATAAGCTTTCAATGTATTTTCTGCACAAGCTGCACCACAAGGATTTGCGTGTTTGACGATTACGCAAGCAGGCTCTGTAAAAGATGAAACACATTCATAGGCTGTGCTTGCATCTAATAGATTGTTGAAAGAAATTTCTTTACCTTGTAACTGTTTCACATTTGCAACAGAATTTTGGTGAAGTTGTCCTTCTACCATATATAAAGCTGCTTTTTGTTGTGGGTTCTCACCATAACGTAAATCAGTTTTTTTTGTAAAATTAAATTGTAACCTATCAGGAAGCATTTCATTTTCAGTATCAATGTTCGCAAAATAATTTGAAATTAATTGATCATACCAAGTAACGTAAGCAAATGCTTTTTTTGCAAAGTACAAACGTTGTTGGTAAGTTGTTTCCCCATTAAACTTATTTATGAAATCTTCATAATCATTTGGATCGACGATGATGGTTACATCATTGTAATTTTTTGCGGCAGCGCGTATTAAACTTACACCACCAATATCTATGTTTTCAATGGCGTCTTCTAACGTATGTTTATTTTGAATTGTTTTTTCGAAAGGATAAAGATTAACAATCAGTAAATCGATGGGAGTAATGGCCATTTGCGCCATTACATCACCATCGACTTTTCGCCTAGCAAGAATGCCGGCGAAAACTTTAGGATGCAGGGTTTTAACACGCCCCTGCAGAATTTCTGGATATCCAGTAAATTCTGAAACTTCTTGGGCTGGCAGTTTATGTTCTTGTAACAAATTAGCTGTTCCACCCGTTGCAAGTAATTCAACCTTATGCGCATGAAGCGCATTAGCGATAGCGATAATGTGGTTTTTATTAGCTACACTAATTAAAGCTCTTTTTATAACAGAATCATTCATTATCGCTTGCCATAGAAGGTTTTAATCAAGATCGTAGATCTTTAATTTCTTGCGAAGTGTTCCGCGGCTGATGCCAAGTAAAACAGCAGCGCGGCTTTGATTGCCTTTTGTAAACGACATAATAGCTGCAAGTAAAGGTGCTTCAACTTCAGCAATTACCATGTCATACAAATCCACAGGTTGTTGTCCACCCAATTGAGCAAAGTAGTTTGCAATGGAGCGTTCAACACACATTCTCAAAGAGCTATCGGTTTTTCCAATAGTTTCTTGTTTTACGGCAGTTTCATCGTTTGCCATAATTTTATTCCTCCCTGTCCTTCATTTTTTTGTATGACCACTAATAGGCTTTATATACATTATTAGAATTTAAGAGATGCAATCTTTTTAAAAAATAATTCCATCTCAAAATAAATTCTGTAAGTATAATCTCAAAAATACTACCTCATTTGACTCACAAATTAATTTTGAGTTTTTCCTAACATAGTCACACCATTGGTTTCCCAAAGTTATTTTAGTTTTTTAGTGGAAAACTTTTGTCCAATTGGACTAAAAGCCCGACAATTATAACACCCAAAATCAAATCAACAAGGCTATATTATAAAAACATTGAATTTTATTGAATGAATGGTTAGAGATGTGCCAAATTATCGTGTTTTGCGTTTGAAATTACCCAATTTTCGTGTTGTTTGGTTGTTAAAAAATTAAAATTTGAATTATATGCAGATTGAATGGAAGAAATTTGCTCGCTCAAAATGCCAGAAAGAACTAAATTTCCATTTGGTTTTACAAGTTTTGCAAACTCAGAAGCCAATGCTATGAGTGGATTCGAGAGAATATTAGCCAATAAAATATCGCAGTTTAAGTTTTTGCACTCCTCAGGTTTTAGAATTTCTAGTTGAGATGCTGTAATTTGATTTTGATTTGCATTTTCTTTGCAAGCTAATAATGCTTGTGGATCTATATCGATAGCGTAAGCTTTTTTTGCTCCTAATTTTAATGCAGCAATTGCTAAGATACCCGATCCACAACCATAGTCGATAATGATTTCATCGCCAATAATATTTTCTGCAAGCCATTCAAGACATAATGCAGTAGTAGGGTGTGTACCTGTTCCAAATGCTAAGCCTGGGTCTAAAATAACTTTTGCCATATTAGGTTCATCAATGATTTCATGGCTAGGGCAAATCCATAATCGATTGGCAAAACACATCGGTGTAAAATGTTCTTTCCAACGATTAATCCAATCTTCATGATCAATTGTTTCTATTCGATAGTTTAAAGTTTCATTAATTTGATTTTGTAGGAATGAAATAATGGAAGGTATTGATTCATCATTTGTGAAAAGAGCGCTTATCCAGGTTTCTTCCCATAAAGGTGTTGTTCCTAGCTCTGGTTCATAAATAGGTTGATCATGTGCGTCAATGAATGTGACCGCTTCTGCACCAAAAGTTAGAAGTAGATCGCTTAACAATTCAGCATTTTCATGAGTGGCACAAATTTTTAATTGTTGACAACTCATTTTTGACTCAATCGTTTTTCTAGGTAATGAATATTTGTTCCACCAGCAATGAAATTAGTGTCACGGAAAAGGTCTCGGTGTAAATCAATATTTGTTTTTATGCCTTCAATCAGTGTTTCGTCTAAAGCGTTTCTCATACGCGCAAATGCAGTCTCTCTGTCTGGACCAAATGTAATAATTTTGCCAATGAGCGAATCATAATTAGCTGGCACTTTATAACTACTATAAATATGGCTGTCTACACGAACGCCAGGTCCACCAGGTGCATGAAAATGGGTGATGGTACCCGGACAGGGAACGAAAGTATAAGGATCTTCAGCATTAATACGACATTCAATCGCATGACCATTAATTTGTATATCTTTTTGTGTGAATCGGAGTGTTTCACCCGATGCGATGCGTAATTGTTCTTTTACAATATCAATACCAGTAATCGCTTCAGTAATAGGGTGTTCAACTTGAACACGAGTATTCATTTCAATAAAGAAGAAGCGGCCATTTTCATATAGGAATTCAAAAGTACCAGCGCCGCGATAACGTAACGCTTCGCAAACTTTTACGCATAAATCACCAATTTGATTACGGGCATCTTCACTAATACCTGGCGCAGGCGCTTCTTCAATAATTTTTTGATGGCGGCGTTGCATTGAACAATCACGCTCACCTAAATGAACAGCATTGCCTTGTCCGTCTCCCAAAACTTGAATTTCAATATGACGTGGATTCTCTAGGAATTTTTCCATATAAACCATGTCATTGCCGAAATTGATTTTTGCTTCTGAGCGCGCTAAAGAAATAGCATTTAATAGCGTTGCATCTGTATGAACAACACGCATGCCTTTACCACCACCGCCGCCTGATGCTTTGACAATAACAGGGTAGCCAATTTGTTTAGCAGTAGCTAAATTTTCTTCATCGTTATTAGATAACGGCCCATCAGAACCAGGTACACAAGGGACACCATATTTTTTTATTGTATTAATTGCTGTGACTTTGTCACCCATCATTCGAATTGTTTCTGGATCAGGACCAATGAAAGTAAAACCACTCTGACCTACGTGTTCGGCAAAATCTGCATTTTCAGCTAGAAAGCCATAACCAGGGTGGATACCATTTGCATCTGTGATTTCAGCCGCACTGATAATAGCAGGAATATTTAAATAACTTCCTACTGCACTTGCAGGGCCAATACAAACAGATTCATCGGCCAGTCGTACATGCATTAAATCTCGATCAGCGGAAGAATAAACAGCAACTGTTTGTATTCCTAATTCTTTGCAAGCCCTTAAAATTCTTAATGCGATTTCTCCGCGATTAGCGATAACAACTTTTTCTAGCATAGTTATTTCCTCTATTCAATGATGAAGAGAGGTTGATCGAATTCAACCGGTTGTCCATTCTCAATCAATCGGGCGGAGATTTTCCCGCTTTTATCTGCTTCTATTTGATTGAACATTTTCATCGCTTCAATAATGCAAAGTATATCACCTGCACTCACAGTTTGACCAATTTCAACAAATGGTTTTGATTCTGGATTTGGTGATAAATAAGCTGTGCCTACCATAGGTGCTTTTAATAGATGGCCCGCAGGAAGATTGGATTGTTCAGTTGGATGACTAGCTTGCGGCATTGGCTGAGCGATATGTTCTGGTTGTACTGGTATGGTAGTCGTAAAATGAGGTATTTGCATATTTTGGCGCGTGATTCGAACAGCTTCTTCGCCTTTTCTAATTTCAATTTCAGCAACACCTGTTTCATTAATTAAATCGATTAATTCACGTATTTCTTTTATTTCCATGAGTAATTAGCTCTCCGCTTTTGATAGAAAGTGATCCGCAGCAACTATAGCAAGTCGATAGCTGTCTGCACCTAAACCAGTGATAATTCCAAGCGCAATATCGCTTAAAAAAGAATGATGGCGAAATGTATCACGGGCAAAAATATTTGTGAGATGTACTTCAATAAAAGGAATTTGAACGGATAATAAAGCATCGCGTATGGCTACACTCGTGTGTGTAAATGCTGCAGGGTTGATAATAATAAACTGAGTATTATTTTGCATACTGAGTTGAATGTGATGAACGATTTCATGTTCTGCATTTGATTGTTGAATTTCAAGTGTATGACCAAGTGCTTTTGCATCTGCCTCTAAATTTGCATTGAGTTCATCAAGCCCTGTATTACCATAATGGTGTGGTTCTCGCACACCTAGTAAATTGAGGTTGGGTCCGTGTATAACAAGAATTTTAGCCATGTACAATTTATGCCTTAAAAATAAGAATGTCATTTTGCCTGATTCATCAATTATTGTCTAGGATCCATAAGCACCGTCTTAAACTGCTTATTTTGCAATCCAGATTGGGACTAAATTTAGTTTCTCAGGGTTAAATTGGTACAAAATTAGACCACTCGAATGAGCCCGACCAGTTACCAAAATGTGTGTAGATGGTGATGAATCAATAGATAAGGCGTCAATAAACCGGTTAAAGTAAGAATCATTTGTGGCGTTTAAAACATATTGAATAGGTTTAGCTCCTTGAAGCTTATATAAAGTTACAAACGGGGTATCTAACATAAATATTAAGTAATGCCCATTCATGTCCAAAAATTTGATCGCAATCGTAGGTGCTGGTGAATTAGCATTAAAAAAATCAAGGCTTCTAATTTTCCTCTCTGTATAAGCAGACCAAATAAATCCTAACATGTTTTCATCAACTCCTAGGATGTAACGGTCATCAGGAGTAATAGCTCCAAAAGTTTTTGCACGATTACCTGCAAATCGTTTCATTGGTTTGCCTTCAATTGACCATAAAATCAAACCACGAAGAAAAGAAATTTTTGAAATAGTATTAAATCCATATTCATATTTCACAGAGTAAGATAATTTATCATGATCATATAATGACCCAAAGCCGCTTGTTATAAACATTTTTTCATCGTTTGATAATGTAATTTGTATTGGTTTACCTATACCTGTAAAACCATTTAAATCTTTCTTGAGCAATTTAGTGTGCTTATGATTAATAACAAATAGGTTCCAATGTTCATCGCTTGCGATGTAATACTGTAAATCACTTGTGACAATATGACTATATACATAAAACCCAGGATTAAATTCTTTAATAACTTTATTTTTTAAATTACTTACATATACTTTTTTGTTTAGTTCACTCTGCCACATATATAAATCTGAGTTTTTTATAAAATATGCGCTGTAAATGTTAGCGTGACGATTGAGTATTTTTTTTGAATGATTTAAGGCGTCCCATAAAATAAGATAGCGTTT
>JBFWPS010000112.1:0-6756 GCA_050249855.1 Gammaproteobacteria bacterium | reverse complement strand
TCAAAATTAGTATTTCATTTTGTAGAGGAACTTAACCATGGTTAGATCATCTCATACAGCACATTTTAAACAAGCATCTCTGGAACAAATTGATGCGGCAAATCAAGCCATGCATTTGCTTGACTTAACAAACTTAGATGAAAATGCAGAAGAACACCATATTTTATATCTTACAGGTTTAGCAGTTAAATATCATGTTGCTGCTGTTTGTGTTTATCCAAAATATATTTCCATCGCGCGTTCACATATACATGAAGCTAAAATTAAAGTTGCAACGGTTGCAAATTTTCCAACGGGCGATCTTCCTGAAGATACTGTTGCACATGAAATTGAATCAGCGATCAATGCCGGAGCTGATGAAATCGATGTTGTTTTCCCTTACAAAAAATACTTAGCTGGTGATGTACAAGCTGCATTATCACTTGTTAAAACTGCTAAAAATATTTGTGGATCCAATATTCTTTTAAAAGTTATTCTTGAAACGGGTGCTTTTAATGGTGCAGATGATATTTTACATGCCAGTCGTGATGTGATTGCATCGGGTGCTGATTTTATTAAAACCTCTACAGGAAAAATACCGCAAGGTGCTAGTTTAGTTGCCGCAATTATGATGTTATCTGCTATCAAAGAAGCACATGAACAAAACCGTCAAGTCGGTCTTAAAATTTCTGGAGGTGTACGCCACCTAGATCAAGTATTACAATATTTTGCATTAGCACGAGAAATTATAAGCTCTGAATTTATTCATAAAGATACTTTTCGAATTGGTGCTAGTAGTTTGCTTGATGAACTAGTAAAATATGCCTCAGGAACCATTCCAACAAGTTTCGAACTAACCAAAAAAGGCAAGTAGCGTGGCTAAACTTTATTTTTATTATTCAACCATGAATGCTGGAAAAAGTACTTTACTATTACAATCAAGTTATAACTATATAGAAAGAGGCATGGATACAATCCTTATCACACCAGCAGTTGACACACGCTATGGTCTTGGAAAAATTCAATCACGTATTGGCCTAAATGCAAATGCCACTCCCGTCGATACAGATGTTGATCTGTTTGAGTTAGTAAAAGACAAACTATCGCAATCGACTAAAATTAAATGTGTTTTAGTAGACGAATCGCAATTTTTAACACGTGATCAAGTAAGTCAATTAGCAGATATTCCCGATCATTTTAATATTCCTGTTTTAGCATATGGCCTTAGAACAGATTTTCAAGGTGAATTATTTGAAGGTTCACATTATTTAATGGCCTGGGCAGACGAGCTGATTGAAATTAAAACAATATGCCATTGCGGACGAAAAGCTACGATGGTTTTACGTATAGACGAATTTGATAATCCTATAAGAACTGGGTCTCAAATTGAAATTGGTGGAAATAATCGGTATGTTGCTACCTGTCGAAAGCATTTTAGATTAGGACAACCTAAAAATAGAGATCATATTTAGCATATTTGGAGATTGAACTTGGAACAATTTCACGGTACTACAATTTTATCCGTACGACGCGGCAAACACGTGGTCATCGGTGGTGACGGACAAGTAAGTCTTGGCAATACCATTATGAAAGGTAATGCTCGAAAAGTTCGTCGCTTATACAATGATAAAGTGCTTGCTGGTTTTGCTGGCAGCACTGCAGATGCATTTACGCTGTTTGAACGTTTTGAAGGAAAGCTTGAAAAGCATCAAGGAAATCTACAACGCGCAGCTGTAGAACTTGCAAAAGATTGGCGAACTGATCGCATGCTTCGTCGCTTAGAAGCTTTACTTGCCGTTGCAGACACAAAACATTCTCTTATTATTTCAGGTAATGGTGATGTCATTGAACCTGAAAATGCTTTGATGGCTATTGGTTCTGGTGGCCCTTTCGCGCAAGCTGCTTCACGCGCATTATTGGAAAACACAAAATTATCAGCACGGGAAATCGTCACCATTGGCTTAAACATCGCTGCAGATATTTGTGTCTTTACAAACCATAACCTCACAATTGAAGAATTAGGTGCACCATGATAGAAACAATGACTCCCAAAGAAATCGTCTCTGAATTAGATAAACATATTATAGGACAAACCGAAGCTAAACGTGCTGTTGCAATAGCATTACGTAATCGTTGGCGTCGTTCTATGATCACCGATTCTTTCATGCGTGAAGAAATTATGCCTAAAAATATTCTCATGATTGGGCCAACGGGTGTTGGAAAAACAGAAATAGCAAGACGCTTAGCCCGTTTAGCAAAAGCGCCTTTTATTAAAATTGAAGCGACAAAATTCACAGAAGTTGGTTACGTTGGACGTGATGTAGATTCAATCGTGCGTGATTTAGCAGATATAGCTATAAAATTATCGCGCCAAGAAGCTATGAGCAAAGTAAGAGGCCTTGCTGAAGATGCTGCAGAAGAACGCTTACTAAATGTGTTATTACCTTTACCTTCAACTAAAAAACTAGATATTCTTGAAACAGAGTCAACGGAAGAAGATCAAGAAAAGCAATTTAATAAAACAAGACAATTACTTCGTAAAAAACTACGCGACAAAGAATTAGATGAAAAAGAAGTTGAAATTGAAGTGTCAGCTGGACAAATCGGTGTAGAAATTATGGTACCGCCTGGCATGGAAGAAATGTCTAACCAATTGCAAAACATGTTTCAAAGTTTATCTAGTGATCGTACTAAAGTTCGTAAAATGAAAGTTAAAGACGCACTCAAAGCGCTACGCGATGAAGAAGCATCAAAACTCGTAAACGAAGATGAAATTAAAACAAAAGCCATTGAAAACGTTGAACAAAATGGCATTGTTTTTATTGATGAAATCGATAAAGTCACTCGTCGTGAAAATACGTCTGGTGCTGATGTATCTCGTGAAGGGGTTCAACGTGATCTTTTACCACTCGTAGAAGGCTGTGCTATATCAACTAAATATGGAATGATACGCACAGATCATATTTTATTTATCGCATCTGGCGCATTTCATCTTGCTAAACCGTCTGATTTAATTCCTGAACTACAAGGTCGCTTACCTATACGTGTGGAATTAAACGCGCTTACCGCAGAAGATTTTACAAAAATTCTAACGGAACCCGATGCTTCTTTGACTGAACAATATGCTGCGCTAATGGATGTAGAGAATGTAAAACTTGAATTTAAAAAAGATGGCATTAAACGAATTGCTGAAATTGCATTTCAAGTGAATGAAAAAACTGAAAATATTGGTGCTCGTAGGCTTCATACCGTCATGGAACGTTTATTAGAACAAATTTCCTTTGAAGCCTCTGATAAATCAGGAGAAAATTTTGTAATCGATGCCAAATACGTCAACAGAAACTTAGCTGCCTTAGCAAAAGACGAGGACTTAAGCCACTACATTTTATAACTGCGGGAAGAGCCCTATGTACCCTAATCTAAAAAAAGTATTCACTAAATATAATTTGGATGCAATTTGTCTTCCCACAGAAACAAATAAATTGTTGATAGCTGATCAAAATGAGCTTGCAAAACTTGAAGAACTCGCTTCAAAACTCTTAAAAAAGCCATATATTTCATGTCCTGAAATTCTTAGAGCGCATACAGCTAACGCGCTTCGCATGGCGATTCTAAAGTTATCATTAGAAAAAAGAAAATCAAAAGCACCAATTACCACTAAATTCAAATCCTATGAAGAAATGTTTCAAATGCTTGATCATTTTATCCAATTAAAAGCTTTCTACGATAAGCTTAAAACAAAAAAACCTACAAATACGCAACGAAAACAAAGCTACGATAAACTAATTAATGTTCTCAAAAAAGACAAAATTCCTCAATTCGACCCACTAAAAAGCTCTAATGGCGAGGCTGATTTAGCGAATTTTGCAGGTTTTATTTTACAAGCATTGGTTTTAGAAAAATCTGAACAATTAAAGTTAGACGCTGTTGAACCAATTAAAAGTTCTGTTCTGACAACTGAAACTCTCAAAACGAAATTATATAAAGCACGCCTTGAATATCTCAAAAAAGTTGTTGACGATGCAAATCCTTCTGTCAGTCAGGTTATGTCTGCAATTCAATTACTTGATTTTTCAACTATTGATCCACTACTTGAAGTGGCATTACCGATTTTTAACTTAACGAAAGAATCAAAATATACGAAACGTGATGACTTAATTACAAAATTACAAACAGAATTACAAGCATGCATTGTCCTCAATTCTGCAGACTTAAATGCGGATACAATTAAGAGTACGTTTACGCTTTTTAAAGCCCTTGATAGCCTTCTTGAAAGAATTTCTAAACTAAAGACTGATGGAAGTACTAATCGTTCCAAAGCAAATATAACATTTAAAGATGCGATTTTTAAAAATTATAGTGGTTGGTTAGAATCATTTAAGCGATTTCAAACTATTACTGAGATTCAGTCTCATTTTACGAAGCTTACTACAACAATTATCGATCATCCATTTTATCACTTTCGCTTTAGGCAATTACCTATTATGAAAACGTGGAGTTGGCTAAAGCACAAACCTGAATCAACAAAAAATGCTGTTAAAACTGCAACAGATTTAACTTTCCTCGATTTTATTAATGGTTCGTTGGAAAAAGAGAGCTTTTTAAAGCACCTTGAACAAATTCGCAGAGATTATTACGTCAAAGCAATCGGTTATACGCCCAACTCCAGAAAATATTTTTTCGTCTCCCGTGCTCCTGAAAGAGCGACTGAATATGACGGCCTAATAAAAGATTTAGCATCACTCAATGTACAAATAGAAACAGACGGTTCATACTTTTTTAACAATACACCCCTTGAGGTTGCTAATAGATTATGGCGTTTCCGTAACAGCTGCCAAGCAAGCCATCAACAAGGTTTCTTTGGTAGCTACGGCATCACCAGCAGTCAAGCCGCTAAAAAAGCTGAAGACTTGATAAATAAAATGTATAAAGATGGTGACATTACAGAAGCCCAACTCAAGAGAGTAAAAAAACACTTTAAAAAATCAGATTTCAATTTTTAAGGTCACTCTTGACGCACTTGATGGTGATGATGATAAAACCCATGTAATCGTATGCTCAAATATCCCAAAACCATTGCAAGTAATCCGGCACTGACTAATGCAAGCGGCCAACCAAGGCTTGTGACAAAGTACTCCGCTGTGATTTTACCAATAAAAACTAATAAGAATATAATACTAACAACCAATAACACTCTACGCTTTAACAAAACGCCTATCGCGATAAAAGCAAAACATAATATAGGTAACATAATTTCCCAAAATATGTTTTGATCTGGTTTCCAACCTGATAATTCCAAGGCCGAACCCAAAACAGCAATAGAGCCTACCAAGTAAAGACCGAAACCAAAATAATTTTTATATTTATGTGAAAAATGATGCGCAAAGAGCAAGTACATAATACCCAAGAAAAGTGTTCTATAATTATAAAAATCGATGTCTATAAAAAATGGATTTCCTTGAATAAGATAATTTGTGTAACTAATCACAAACCAAGTACCAAATAAAATATTAAAAACAATAAAGGCTAATGGTCTAAATATCCAATATGAAATAAAAAACACACAAAACAAAATGCCTGATGAAATTGCTTGCATGCCATTACTACTCATATCATAATTTAAATGATCGAAAATTACATATAGCCCTACAGGCATAGTTAAAATTGAAAGCAAAAAGAATGCGTTTGCAAGCGAGAGATAACGTCTATCCGTATGAAACAAGATCCCAGACACATAAGCCACAATACTGGCACCCAAAGTACAAGCTAGACGAACTGTAAAACCAATATGGTTCCAATGCTGCCATAATAAAACGCTAATACCGCAAAAAATAATAAATGCACCGAAATAATATAATGTTCTTGCAACAACTCTATGCGCAATATGCGGATGCTGTGCGAGATGTTTACCCGCATGATAAGCATTCACAATCTCTTGCCATGTAACTGAGTTTTCTTTCGCATTTTTTTCAATTTCTTTTAAAAGCTCATGTTTTTCCATTAATTATCCATCCCAGAAAATGAAAATTATTATAATAATTTTTAGAGCGAATCACATTTAATCGTTTGCTAAAACTACCTTTTTGTAAATATAAATAAGCATTTACGTCGGTATTAAAAAGAAACAATGGAAAAACAAAATTTGATTTAGCACCATAAGTAATAGTAAACCCATCTGGCGAAATGGGGGCACTATCCAACAATAAATTTTGTGCTTCTTGAAAGCTAATGACTTCTGCCTGATTTTTTTTCACATGAAACCAATAAAGTTGTTCCTTAGGTTTTGGCTGATTTGCAGGTAATGCTTGTTCATTAAAGGTTAACCGATGATCAATCACATTATAGCGAGCAGGATAATAATAATTACCACCGGTCACATATAAAAAATCGTATTGCGGAGCAATTAATTTAGAAGGGAAATAAGTCATGATGATAACGAATAAAAGAAGCGCAAAAGGAATAGCAAAACCAATAATCAGTGTTATATTTTTTCGCATGTGGCTTTCCTGCTTAAATGATGTCATTATCTTATACTAAAGCACATTAGGAAACAATATGCGAATCATCACACACAATGTCAATGGTATTCGAGCCGCGGCTAAATATGGTTTATTTGATTGGCTTAAGACACAAAATGCCGATGTTATTTGTCTTCAAGAAATTAAAGCACATAAAGAACAATTATCTGATCCTGTTTTTTTTCCATCCGATTAGCACCATTATTTTTTTTCAGCTGAAAAAAAAGGTTATAGTGGTGTTGCTATCTACTCAAAAATA
>JBFWPS010000111.1:0-6787 GCA_050249855.1 Gammaproteobacteria bacterium | reverse complement strand
ACAGAAACCAAAAATATTTAAATTGTGATTTAAAACGGAAGAAAATGAACTAAAAAATTTCTATTTTTATAAAGTGCTTTAAAAATGATTCATTTACAACTTGATTTTTTCAGCTCGCAACAGCCCCTTTATTATAAAATTTTGCATCAAATTTTCTACTTTCTCTATGTCTTTTTTCCCAAAGGCTTGTCCAAACAAATTCATCTCCATCAACTGGGACAGAAATTACCGCCCCAGGCAAATTCTTACCCTTGTCCAAATGCTCTTTTTCATGCCAAAAAAGGCCTAATATCTCCCTTTCTCTTTCAGAACGAACATAATCATCTGATTTGATTGCATACCCTCCAGGATACTTCAATTCTTCTAGCTTAAGTTCCTTTCCTAAAAATTCCTCCGTATTATTTTCTGAATCTTTAGCGAGGTTTTCGTAATACGCCATTTTGTTTTCAAAATAATCTTTCCAGGATAACAGCGTGTCTTCAGTAACTGTAGGAGGCAAACTGTAAGACTGTCTATTTTCTATTACCAATGATACGAGCTCGAATTGCTTTTTAGCTTTAAGCCAATATTTTTTACAAAGACCTTGAAAATCTATTGCTTTGTGAATATCAAGCTGCGACCTTATTACATCGTCTGTCGTTAAAACAACATTATTATATGCCGATAGTGAATAAAACAGAATTTTTGGGTCTCTAATTGCGACTACTTCATATTCGTTAATCTTCTTAATTAGTTCACTAATATTATTTCCTAATGGAATTGCTGACTTAGTTGAAGCTAGTTGCTTATAACTTATGTTAATGGTTGTTTGCTTGCTTGCAGATTCAACGATTGATTTAATCTCAGTTTCCACTGTTGCATCTATTTTTTCAGTGCTTAATTTAGAAGACAATTTTGTAGCAATTTCTCGTCGCTCTGTTTCATTTTCACTTATAAATTCCAAATGTGCAACTAAAATACCTCCCTTAATCATTCCACTCATATACATATCACCGTATACTTGTCTAAAATGCTTTCTGCCCTCTTCATTTTCTAACAAGCCTGAATCTAAACGATTACCAGTGAATTGATACTCTTCTGCGGGTAATTGAACATAGTAATAAATATCTAAACTAGTTACGTTTTTATCTGACGCTGTTGTTTGAGTATCATGATGTGAAAATTCCATCGAAAAACTTTTAAACAACCCACCCAATTTTAGCAGTGCTGAAAAATCAACTTTCTTATAGAATCGCTCAGAATATTCATATTGTACAAAAGCCACGTCGAATTGACATGCGGTTTCTAAAGACCTTAATTTTGTAAAGCTATCTTCGGGAAAAGCCGCACCACATTTAGTGCCTCTTAAAACATTTACACCTACTCCTGGTCTTATTTCGCCCAGAACTGTATACTCCATTATCATTGAATTTAGCATATCAAGACTCCTCAAACTTAATTCTGAAAATATAAAATGCTTAATTAGAGCTCTGAAAAATAGCATCATTATACCCTATTGTTTAATACGTAATATTTACTACCCACCATGCATTGAGCTAATAATAAACAAATGTTTTCTTGCTATCAAAATAGAAAAATATAATTGACAACTAGGACTAGCATTTAAAAAAACTATTGCATTCTAGCAATACAAACGTTAGTGTTGTATGTTTTCGACCAAAACAAACCTTAAGGAGATAATACTATGTTGAAAAAATTCGTCGCCGGCGCTTTAGTTGGTGCTTCTTTGTTAGCCCTTGCTGCATGCAGCCCTTCAAATAACAATAGCTCTATGGGTTCAATGGCAGGTTCTATGGCTGCTGGCTCAATGGCAGCTGGTTCTGAAGCTGCTAGCGCGCCTGCAAGTGCACCTGCCGCTTCTAGCGCTGCTGCTGGTTCTGCCGCTAGTGCTGCTAGCTCAGCTAATGCTGGTAGCTAATCAATTAAATTTGATAAAAAAAATCCCAGTATAAGCTGGGATTTTTTTTGACCATTAAAAATCATACTCTAAGAAAATTGTTCCTTCACAACTTTATTATTGGTTTTGACTTTTGCTTTCATCATTTGCTGTTTAACATATAATTCAAAATCTAAGCGACCAAAATTATTGGCAAGTTGATGCTGATAATTTTTTCGTTCCGAATCTGTCATCGATGAAGATAAACCATCCATAATGTTAGTCACCAAAAGAAGCATATAATCACCTGTAGGCGTTGTAATCCCTTTATAAGTGAATTTTTGTTGATTCTTAGGTGGCGGTAATCGAAATGCCTCGTATAAAGCAAAAGTATTAACATCTTTATTGAGTCGTAAAATATTATTATTAATTTGCCACTTAAATTTTTCTTTATTCGCCAAAGCGCTTGGTTCAAGACCTGTAGCTAATTGTTTTAATAAACTTTGTCCGTACTGCTCTGCTTTTTCACGAGCTTTATCCTTCGTCAACTGTTCAAGTATCGCAGAACGTACGCTGTCATATGGTTTAACTGTAGCAGGAATATTCTGTTTTATACGTAAAACAAGCTGTGTCTGAGGATCGATTTGTATGACATCACTATTTTCTCCAGACAATACATTTTGGCTGAAAGCAGCAGAAACTACTTTAGGTTCTTTCGTTATTCCAGTTTTTGTTCCTACACGCAAGAACAATTCAGAAGTTTTAATCGGTAACTGTAATTTATCAGATGCAATTTTCAAACTATCAGAATTTGCATACGTAAGATTAGCTAGTTGTTCACTTAGTTCAGCGAAACGCCTTTGCGCCTGCTCCTGAATATAAGTCGCTTGAATTTGTTTTCGCACGTCAGAAAAAGCTAAAACACGTTCTGGCTTTTTCTCAATTAACTTAATGATCTCAAAACCATGATTTGTACGAATGATCTTTGGCGAAACTTGTCCTATTTTCATCGGCTCAATTACATTTTGTACTTCCAAACCTAATTGACCACTCATAAACCAAGGTAATAAACCATTGTTTTTAGCAGAAACATTATCGTTTGAATAAGATTTTGCTAACTTACCAAAATCCTCACCTTGTGCTAATTTAGCTTGTACTTCTTTCAAATGAGCATTTGCTTGTGCAATTTTATTGGCAGCAGCATCCTTTGGTGCAGCAATTAATATATGCGCAATATGCCATTGTGGTGGTTGAGTAAAACTTGATAAATTTTGTTGGTAATAATGTTGTAGCGTTTGTTCATCAGGTTTTATTTTTGCAATAATTTCAGGTAATGAAATAACAACGTACTCAACACTTACTTGTTGAGGCATTTTAAATTTTTCCTGATTTTTTTCATAAAATGCTTTTATGGATGATTCAGAAACTTGAACATCTTTATTAAATTGTGCGCTCGGTATTATATAAAATTGAAAATTCCTTTTTTGATTTACAAATCGATAAGTTGTATCTACATCCTGTGGTAACGCAAACGCACTCGTAACATAACCAAGTTGCAATTGATTCAACAGCATATCAGTACGCAACTGATCAACAAAATCAGCTTCCGTATACATTAACGTATTCAGTACACCACGATATCTATCTATTGAAAAATGCTTGTTAACTTGAAACAGCGGCATACTCATTATCACGGTTTCAATTTGTTCTGGCGTAATACTATAACCAATTTTATTCGCTGCTTGTGTTAAAATCGTATTAACGATTAACATCTTAAATGCTTTTCGCTTGAGTAATATTTCCATGACAGGCGTTACGCCAAAACCATCAGTATTTTGTAATTCTAGTTGGCGCTTCAAGCGTTCGTAAGCTAAATTAAATTGCTTGATCGTTATTTCTTGACCATTGACCTTGGCCATAACTTTAGTCTGGCCACTCCAGTTGCTTAAAAATCGCTGCAAACCCCAAAGAGCGAAAGCTAATATAACGAGACCGATGATAACCCACGCAAACCAACCTTGCGAGCGATCACGAATGCTTTGTAGCATATGAGAACCTTAACTTAATTAAACCCAGATAAAATTATACCTTGCGCAAGCGCAAGGTATAGTAGTCTAACAAAATTTATTGGTCATATCAAAAGATTGACCAAAAATGGCGGAGTGGACGGGACTCGAACCCGCGACCCCCGGCGTGACAGGCCGGTATTCTAACCAGCTGAACTACCACTCCTTTGATGGTGGGTGCTGAGGGGATCGAACCCCCGACATTCGCCTTGTAAGGGCGACGCTCTACCAGCTGAGCTAAGCACCCGTACATTTCAATCGATAGCTACCAACGTTGTCACTAAAACTATCAATCAAAATGACTAAAAGTAAAACAAAAAACTAAGCTTCTACTGCTTCGTCTACTGCATCTTTTAAAGCCTTACCAGCACGAAATACTGGTAATACTTTAGCCTTAATTTGAATAGCTTCACCTGTTTGTGGATTACGACCCACTCTAGCTGAACGCTCACTCACATCAAATGTACCAAAACCAACCAATGCGACTTGGTCACGATTTTTAAGAGCACCTGTAATCGTATCTAGTACAGCTTCAAGTGCTTTTTGTGCTGCCGCTTTAGACAGTTCAGCAGCCGAAGCTACTGCTTCAATTAAATCAGCTTTATTCATAAGTGTCCTCTCGAAAAAAATTTATATGATAGGTTAGGACAACCTCCCCACTTAATGGGCTTGCTTTTGTATCAAACTCACTATGCGACGTCAAGTATATATTGGATATTCTATACAATTATCTTATCTGTTATCCTACGCCATGTTAACTTAAGGAGCCCATCAATGAAATATGAAAAAATTCAAGTACCTTCACATGGTGATAAAATTACAGTCAATAAAGATTTTTCTCTCAATGTACCAGAGCAACCCATCATCCCATTCATTGAAGGTGATGGAATTGGTGTCGATATTACACCTGTCATGCAAAAAGTTATTGATGCTTCTGTTAAAAAAGCTTATGGCGATAATCGCCGTATTGTTTGGATGGAAGTTTATGCTGGAGAAAAAGCAACACACGTTTATGATAAAGATACATGGTTACCAGCAGAAACACTCGCCGCTATTAAAGAATATGTCGTTGGAATAAAAGGACCTCTAACCACACCGGTGGGTGGTGGTATTCGTTCCTTAAATGTTGCATTAAGACAAGATTTAGATTTATACGTATGTTTACGACCCGTTCGATATTACAAAGGAACACCAAGTCCTGTGCGTGAACCTTGGAAAACAGATATGGTTATTTTCCGAGAAAATTCTGAAGATATTTATGCAGGGATTGAGTGGAAAGCCGATAGTCCTGAAGCAACAAAAATTATTTCTTTCTTACAAAATGAAATGGGTGTAAAAAAAATTCGTTTCCCAGAACATTGCGGTATCGGTATCAAACCAGTCTCTAAAGAAGGGACTCAACGTTTAGTATCTGCAGCGATTCAATATGCGATCGATAATGATCGTTCTTCAGTAACTTTAGTACACAAAGGCAACATCATGAAATTTACTGAAGGCGCATTTAAAGATTGGGGATATGAAATTGCACGTGAAAAGTTTAAAGCAGAACCTTTAGATGGCGGTCCATGGCACATCATGAAAAATCCTAAAAATGGAAAAGAGATTGTTATCAAAGATGTGATCGCTGATGCATTCTTACAACAAATTTTATTAAGACCCGAAGAATACAGTGTAATTGCAACATTAAATTTAAATGGTGATTATATTTCTGATGCACTCGCAGCTCAAGTGGGCGGTATTGGTATTGCACCGGGTGCAAACATCGGTGATGGTGTTGCAATATTTGAAGCAACACATGGTACAGCACCAAAATATGCAGGGCAAAACAAAGTAAATCCAGGTTCTTTAATTTTATCTGCTGAAATGATGTTAAGACATTTAGGTTGGATCGAAGCAGCTGATCTCGTCATTAAGGGCATGGAAGGCGCCATTGAAGCCAAAACAGTCACCTATGATTTTGAACGCTTGATGAGTGATGCAAAATTACTATCTTGTTCCGAATTTGGTGATGCGATGATTAAACATATGTAGAATAAATAAGTTTCATAAAAAAAAGCGCTCAAATGAGCGCTTTTTTAAATAATTTTTTTCAAATTATTTTTTATCGTGATTATGACAATGTTCACCTTTGCATAGGTATTTAAATAAAGCACCTACTGCAAGTACTGGAATCATTACTTCGAAGAATCTAGAAATAACGATTACATATGAAAGTTTTTCAGCAGGTAAGGCCACAGCAAAAATTGCCAATAGAACCGCAATGATTGAAAACACCCATGTAAATACTTTAGTACACATCATACCGCTTTCTCCTTATTATTATTAAATCTTTAATTGGATTTCGATGGCAAGGCTAGAATAACATCAATTTTACTTGAAAGAAATGGATATCAATGAGGGGATGAGTGGCTGCAAATAAATTACACACAACAACCAGTTTTGTTCCAAAATACCACAGTTAGTCTTTAATAAAATCAAATTGAATTCCTTGCGCAAGCGGCAATTCCTGGCTCCAATTAATCGTATTGGTTTGACGACGCATATAAGCTTTCCAAGCATCAGATCCAGCTTCACGCCCCCCACCCGTATGCTTTTCACCTCCAAATGCACCACCAATTTCAGCACCCGAAGTACCTAGATTGACATTAGCAATACCACAATCACTCCCCTCTGTAGATAAAAAATACTCTGCGCGTTGTAATTGTTTAGTAAATAAAGCTGTAGATAAACCTTGAGGCACAGCATTTTGCAACTGTACTGCATCTTCAAAATTTTCATACGGTAAAAGATATAATATAGGAGCAAATGTTTCTTGTTGTAAAAGAGGCCAATCTGGTTTTGCTTC
>JBFWPS010000110.1:0-6817 GCA_050249855.1 Gammaproteobacteria bacterium | reverse complement strand
AAAAAACGCTTATGGGTCTTAGACTTACAAAAACATAAAGTTTTATATAATACTTACGTTGCTCACGGACAAAAATCTGGTGATGTTTACGCAAGTCATTTTTCAAATCAATTTGGAACACATGCAAGCAGTATTGGATTATTCCTTACTCAAAACTCTTACTTTGGGAGTAAAGGGCTTTCATTACGACTCAATGGATTAGACAAAGGATACAACGATAACGCGCTTCGCAGAGCAATCGTGATTCATGGTGCTTGGTACGTTGACTCAAAATTTGCAAATCGTTATGGACGCATTGGACGCAGCTGGGGTTGTCCTTCAGTTACACCGGCATTAGCGAAACCAATCATTAACACCATTAAAGATGGCTCTTTAGTTTTTGCGTATGCACCTAATTTCTCTTGGTTGCATCATTCGAAGTATTTAACCAGGTATGCGTAATTCATCATGTAATCTTTCTGTAGGGTGGGCAAAGTGCGTATGCATGGAGTTTAAATTTAAAAATAATTTTTAAAGCACGTGCCCACCAAGCAGCATTTACTCAAATATCGCATCATGATCCAATCCTTTGGATTCCAACATGTGGCGCAATTCTCTTAATGCATCAACTTGAATTTGACGTACTCTCTCACGTGTTAAACGAATTTGTTCACCCACTTCTTCCAAAGTTGCACGCTCATAACCAGCTAAACCAAAACGACGTGCAATCACTTCTCGCTGAGTTTCTGTTAGTTGCCCTAACCATTCATCAATATGCTCACTTAAAGCTTCATTGCTTAACAGTATTGCGGGATCAACATTATTGGCATCAGGCAATGTTTCAATCAGTGGTTTAGAGCTATCAGAATTTACGGGTGTATCAACTGATGTAACCTTTTCACTTAAACTCAACATGTCTTTGACATCATCAATTGGTTTATCTAACATTTCTGCAATTTCTTCTGCTGAAGGTTCATGATCTAATACTTGCATTAAATGACGTGCAGCACGCAAATAAACATTGAGTTCTTTCACCACATGAATTGGCAAACGGATCGTTCGCGTTTGATTCATCAACGCACGTTCTATAGTTTGACGTATCCACCAAGTTGCATAAGTTGAAAATCTAAAACCACGATCGGGATCAAATTTTTCAACTGCACGAATTAAACCTAAATTACCCTCTTCAATTAGATCTAATAAAGCAAGGCCACGGTTACAATAACGTCTTGCTATTTTTACAACTAAACGCAAATTACTTTCAATCATGCGTTTTTTAGCAGGTCCTTCACCTTGTCTTGCAAGTCGACCAAATTGCACTTCTTCTTCAACCGTTAACAAAGGTGTAAAACCAATTTCACTTAAATAAATTTGTGTTGCATCAGTTGCAGTTAGATCAGCATATTCATGTTCACTACGTTTACTCGCTAATTCATAAAAATCTGCTTCTTCAGACATTACATCTGTAAATTCAGCATGTTCTTCTTCGTCTTCTGATTTTTCCTTTTCTTCAAACTCTTCCTCCAACTCAATCTCTAATTCATCCTCTTTTTTCTTTTTAGTCGCCATAATAAAACTCCATTTACTTTTTTATTTAAGATAACTTAAAGGATTAACAGGCTTGCCCGCTTTTCTAATTTCAAAATGTAACTTCACTTTATCCGTTCCCGTGTGGCCCACCAGTGCAATCGATTGTCCAGCTTTCACAGTTTGTCCTTCATGTACCAATATTTTTTCAGCATGTGCGTATGCAGTTAAATATTCTTCGTTATGTTTGACGATGATTAAATTACCATAACCAGTTAAACCATTTCCTGCATAAACCACCTGTCCACTTGAAGTTACATGAATTGGTTCGCCTTCTTTACCCGAAATATCAATCCCTTTACTACCCAAAGTGGGTGCAAAAGTTTGAATAACTTTTCCTTTCACTGGCCATAACCATTGTTTCACAGTTTGTGGTTGTGAAACTATCGTTACTGGTTTTACAGTAGTTTGTTTAGGCACAGTTCGAAGGGTAGGTTTCCAATTTGTTTTAATCGTTTTCTTTGTAGACATTATAGTTGGTTGATAAGCAATAGCACCTTTTATTCGTAATACTTGCCCTACTTCTAATGCATAAGGTGGTTTAATATGGTTACGCAAAGCTAGTTCACGATAGTCTTGACCAAAGTCAAAAGCGATAGAATAAAGCGTATCATGACGTTGCACACGATATTCGCCCTTGGGTGTCATATGATGCACACCATTTAAAACTGGCGCATAAACGGTGTTACTCGAACATGCAATTAGTTGCATCAAAAATAATAAAGAAAAGATTCTGTATATTTTACCAAGACAGTCCATTCGCCCACCCTGATAATTGTTCAAACGCTTGGTAGTGTGTTAAATCTAATAATATAGGCGTAATTGAAACATAACCATTTTTTACGGCATGAAAATCCGTTCCAGGACCTGCATCCGATTCATTTCCTGCTGGTCCAAACCAAAAAATAGGTTCGCCGCGAGGATCAGATGTTTTATAAACTTCTTCTGCTTTATGACGTGTGCCAAGCCTTGCAATTGAAAACCCTCTTAATTCGCTTAGAGGCAAATCTGGAACATTAACATTTAATATAGTGCTGGCTGGTAATGGTTCTACTTGCAAACGTGTTACTAATAATTTTGCCACCACACCTGCTGTTTCATAATAATTATTTTCTCGACCAACGAGTGAAATCGCAATAGATGGTAATCCTAAAAATCGTCCTTCCATTGCTGCAGCTACTGTTCCTGAATATAAGACATCATCGCCTAGGTTTGCTCCTGCATTAATGCCTGATACAACCATATCATGCTCACCTGCTAATAAACCAGTTAATGCTAGATGCACACAATCGGTTGGTGTTCCTTCTACACTAAAAAATCCATTTTCTAGTTGTCTTGCGCGCAGAGGATTACTTAAAGTTAAAGAATTACTTGCACCACTACGATTTCTATCTGGTGCTACAACATCGGTGTGACCAATTGTGGATAGTGATTTATGCAAAACGCGTAAGCCTTCTGCGTAAACCCCATCATCATTAGATAATAAAATTCTCATCGTATAACCATCACTCATATGAATTAGAACTTACAAAAAAAAGCTGTCATTGCGAGACCTGCGTTTTTTGCAGGTCGTGGCAATCCAGAACTGGCTATCTAATTTAAATTCAGTACTGGATTGCCACGGCCCACACAAAACGTGGGCCTCGCAATGACAATAGCCTCTTTACAATGCATCTTATGTTTTTAGTAAATACCGGAGGTACTATACAGATCAAATGTGTCCTTGACTATACTCTGGCAGACAGTTCATATTATACTCAATATTTCATTAATTATTGTTAGAACTAATATTTTAAAAGTACTTGATTTTTTCACACTGTTAAGCTAATGTAACCACAGTTACAGTAACTGAGGTTACGTTAATGAAGTTCTACGATCGCATAGCTGAGCTAAAGCAACTTGATGTACTTGACTTACAAGCTCAAAAAACGGGCATTATGACCGTACTAACAGGTAGACGCCGTGTTGGAAAAACCATGCTGGCACTACATCATGTGAAAGATAAAAAATTTTTATATCTATTTGTTGGACGCAAAGAAGAATATCTACTTTGCCAAGAATTCCAAGAAGAAATAACAAAACACTTTCAAATCCCCGTATTTGGAGAAATTCGCTATTTTAAAGAGATCTTCGCTTTACTGATTGAAATAGCAAAAAAAGAAAAATTTACAATCATTTTCGATGAGTTTCAGGAATTTTTTCAAATTAATCCTTCAGTTTATTTTGATATTCAAAAATTATGGGATTTGAATCGCTATAACATAAAACTTCATGTGATCTTCATTGGTTCAGTTTATTCACTAATGCATAAAATTTTTGAAGATCAAAAACAACCACTATTTGGCCGAGCTGATCGTATTATTAAAGTAGCGCCATTTTCACTAAAAACAACTAGTAAAATTTTAAAAGATAATAAAATTTTTACACCCGATAATTTTTTCAATATTTATGTTATTACAGGAAACATGCCAAAGTATTTAGATCTTATAATCAAATAGGCTCCTTCTAATTTTCAAGAAATGCTTAACTTGATTTTTGAAAAAGACTCTTCGTTTTTAAATGAAGGAAAGAATTTACTTATAGAAGAATTCGGACGTGATTATATTACTTACTTCACTATTCTTGAATTAATCTCTCAAGGTAAAACTGTTCGCGGCGAAATGGAATCATTACTTGAAAAGGATATTGGTGGTTATTTACAACGCTTAGAGTCTGATTATAATCTTATTTCACGTTATCGCCCAATCCATGCAAAAATAAACACCCGAAATCAAAAATATAAGATAATTGACAACTTTTTAAACTTTTGGTTTCGTTTTATCTATCGTTATCGAACAGCTATTGAAATAGAAAACTTTAATTATCTCAAACAAATGATTAAACGTGATTATGATACTTATTGTGGGTCAATGTTAGAAAAATTTTATCATCAGTTATTAGCTGAAACGGGATTATATAATCAAATTGGCTCTTATTGGGAAAAAGACAATCAAAATGAAATAGATGTTGTTGCAATAAACGATCTAAAAAAACATATTTTAATTGCTGAAACCAAATTAAACAAATCAAAAATCAGTTTAAAAAATTTAATGACACGTTCTGAATCTTTACTAAAATATTATCCTGGATATACTTCTACCTTTTTATGTTTATCAATTGAAGATATCTTGAATTATATATAGATTTCTGGAGATATAATGGCCAAAAAAACAAAACACGAACGCTTTCAAGTTTCTGGACTTAACAGTGATTTTAATTTTGAGCACTTAACATTTGCAGACTATATAGTAAGAATGCGTGAAGTCATTGAGAAAACCAGATGTGATTTAACCCCAGAAACAACCGAAGCGATTGTGGATGCAAACAGTCCCTATGAGTGGGTTCCTCCTTCTATAAGCGCCAGAAATCCCAAAACAGGCAAAATTAAAAACGGAGTCTTGCTCATTCATGGTTTATTTGATTCTCCTTACATGTTATTAAATATCGCAAACCATTTTATTGCACGAGATTATTTAGTACGCGCTATTTTATTACCCGGGCATGGAACAAGACCTGGTGATTTACTTAAATTAAAATATAATGCTTGGATCAAAGCCACAGAATTTGGCATTAAATCATTTCAACATGAAGTTGAAAATTTTTATATTTGTGGTTTTTCAACCGGCGCACTATTAGCACTCAATCAAGCTTATGAGCATGATAATATTAAAGGTATTTTTGCGTTTTCACCGGCTGTTCGATTACAACAACAAGTGGCGATTATCAGTAGCATTAGCACCTTGATTGGTAGAACAATTGCAGGCATACAATGGTATAGCCGTAATGATGATAAAGATTATGCAAAATATCATTCTGTCACCTTCAATTCAGCACGCCAAGTTTATTTACTCACAAGAAAACTAGCGAACAAACAATTATTGAAAAAATTAGATATTCCTATCTTTATGGCTTTAAGCTCAGATGATGAAGTACTCTCAGTTAAAAGCGTTATGCAATATTTTAAAAAATTACCAAACGTGAAAAATGAATTGTATTTATATACACGAGATGAAATGTTGGTAGATGATAATCGTATTCGATTATTACAAAGTCATTATCCTGAAAAACATATTATTGATTTTTCCCATGTGGCAATACCAGTAGCACCCGATCACCCACATTATGGAGAATATTATGCCGCAAAAGAAGCACATTATTATATTCCACCTCATGCGCGCTTATTAAAAGCAAAGTCAAAAGCACCTGATATTTACTTAGGCGCCCTCACACCTAGAAATTTACAAAAATATTATTTGAAACGATTAACCTACAATCCCGATTTCAATAATTTAATGTCGAAGCTAAATGATTTTATCGTCAAGATTAATAATGAAACCTAGCGCTTAAAACAACTAGCGTGCCGTCTTTGACTGAATAAACGAGACGATGTTCAGCATCGATTCGACGTGACCAACAACCTCTCAATGAATGTTTTAATGGTTCAGGTTTCCCAATACCCTGAAATGGTGTTCTTTGAATATCTTTAATTAGATCATTTATTCTAACTAATAATTTCTTGTCATGTTGCTGCCAATAAAGATAATCATCCCAACCTTCTGGTGTAAAACATAGATTCATGGTTGAAATAAATCCTTTGGCTGGATATTACCTTTTTTCATATTTTCCAATGAATCACGCAAATGCTGTGCATTCGCTTCGGTACCTAACAAATAAGCTGTTTCTTTTAATGATTCATAGTCTGTTAAGGACAGCAATACCATATGCTCATGATCAGTACGATTGATAAACACAGGTTCGTGTTGATCAGAGGCTTCATCCATAATCTTTCTTAAGTTACGACGGAGTTCAGTAAATGTTACTATGTTCATGTTTATGTACCTATATATGTACCTACTTAGATAATAGCTTAGTATTCATACTTTTTCAAGTCTCTTGAACCTAACTAAGTAATTTGATAACGACGGGGCCGTGTCTTGAATCGTAGCTTTTTTCACGTTTTGAGGGTCAGGTCGTCTGTAGAGTGAGCAAAACGTGCGTATGCATTTTAGGCCGTCATTGCGAGCGTAGCGAAGCAATCCAGAGCTGACTATCTATTTCAAATCACTACTGGATTGTCACGGCCTGCAAAGAACGCGGGCTTCACAATAACGACATTACTACACGTGCCCACCAAGCAGCGTTTGATGTTTAAATTCACCATGGTGGGCACATGTGCACATACGTAATTATAAATATTCAAACGCATCTGAAT
>JBFWPS010000109.1:0-6826 GCA_050249855.1 Gammaproteobacteria bacterium | reverse complement strand
AACTGCGCTGATGAGGAAGATTATAGTGATCGCAAATGCCAAAATCAGAGATTATCTAGTGAGCAATGGTCAATTTCTGACTCAACCTGAATAAATAAAAATAAGCGTTAAAACATAGTTGATCCAGTACTGAATTTCTATCTCACCGCAGCACTGGATTGCCACGCACTCGCTGCGCTCGTGCTCGCAATGACAACGGCGTTATGGTGGGCACACGTGCACTTAACATTTCTTGAAATTTAAACCCATCTGCATTGCACGTTTTGCCCACTCTACAATTTCTATTTCATCACGCGTTTTGCCGACCCTACACCTTACGTGCTAACGCTTCAGCAAAGCCCGTATAAGTTTCAGGTGTTAATGCTGATAATTGTTTTTTTACTTCTGCAGGCAAATGTAATGTATCAATAAAAGCATTTAAACTATCACGTGTGACCATTTTACCACGTGATAAGGCTTTTAATTGTTCGTAAGGGTTTTCAATACCATAGCGTCGCATAACTGTTTGTAGTGCTTCTGTTAACACTTCCCAATGCGCATTTAAATCCGATGATATTCTTTCTTGATTGATTTCTAGTTTTCGTAGTCCTTTCAATAAAGATTGATAACCAATCAATGCATGCGCTATACCTACCCCCATATTTCTTAACAAGGTAGAATCCACTAAATCACGTTGCCATCTAGATATTGGCAATCGATTAGCTAAAAAATCTATAATCGTATTGGAAATACTTAAATTACCTTCTGCATTTTCAAAATCAATTGGATTAACTTTATGTGGCATCGTAGAAGAACCAACTTCATGTGCCACCGTTTTTTGTTTGAAATAATCCGATGAAATATAGGACCAACAGTCACGACTTAAATCAATTAATATCGTGTTAAATCGCATCATTGAGTGAAAATATTCTGCAATAAAGTCATGGGATTCAATTTGAGTTGTATATTCTGAATAATTTAAATTAAGAGAAGTTACAAAATCTCTAGAAACCCTTTGCCAATCAACTTTTGGATAAGCCACATGATGCGCATTGAAATTACCTACCGCACCATTTATTTTCCCCATCAAAACAACATTCAGGAACATCTCATATTGTCTTTTCAATCTTGAAACAAATACTGCGATTTCTTTTCCCATTGTTGTAGGCGTTGCAGGTTGACCGTGTGTACGAGAAAGCATAGGCACATCAGCAAAATCATGGGCTAGTTTTTTAAGCTCGAGTAATAACTCATCCATGAGTGGTAGTAAACATTGTGTACGTGCAGTTTTAAGCATTAAAGCATAGGCTAAATTATTAATATCTTCTGAAGTACAAGCAAAATGAATAAATTCAGACACGGCTTTTAATTCATGATGTTCTGATATATGTTCTTTTAAAAAATATTCTAGTGCTTTAACATCATGATTGGTTGTTTTTTCAATATTTTTTATACGCTCAGCATCTTGCTTTGAAAAATTTAAATATAAATTTTCTAGTGTATTATTAGCATGCTCACTTAGTGGTTTTACTTCAGAAATTTCTGTTGATTTTGCTAAACATTGTAACCATCTGATTTCTACTAATAAACGAAAGCGCATCAATCCATATTCGCTAAAAATAGGTCTTAGATCTTCCAGCTTTTCTGCATAACGCCCATCAACTGGCGAAATTGCGAATATACTCATATTTTTTCTTCCCCTTATACGGAAAATTGTAGGGTGGATTAGGCGCGAAGCGCTGTAATCCACCAAAGACTGCTTTGGTGGATTACGGGCCTTACGGCCCTAATCCACCCCACAAAACACTTCGCAAAAAATTACTATTGCTTCACAATCTCTGCCGCTACATGCACAGGAAAATTCACTGAATTCGCAATAAAACAAATTTTATGCGCCTTATCATGTAACGCTAACGCTTTTTCAGGATCACTGTCCGAACTAATCGTAATTCTAGGTCTTAAAGTCATTTCTTGAAATTTCATTGTCATACCTTCTTTACCTAAAATACCATCTGCATGATCGGTATAACTGATCACTGTCAGTTTTGAATTAGCGGCTAGTGCTAAATAAGAAAGCATATGACAAGAAGCAACACTTGCGATTAATAATTCCTCTGGATTATAGTGCTCCAATAAACCCTTATATTCAGGTGCAGCCGTTCCAATGAGGTCAGGTTTACTAGCAGAAGAAATAACATATTCACGAGAATATTCATTATAACTAAAATTCTGCCCTTTATCTAGCCAGTTTAGTTGGATATTAAACTTTTCACTCATGAGTTGCTCCTATTTTTATACGTGATCGAAGGACTCTATAATGCAAACAAATCTAGATGAAATCAAACAATTCCTAGGGGCCCAAACACCTGATAGTTGGCTTAAAGTTGCTCTCTCTAATTTACCTATTCTTTTAATTGATCATGCTCATTGTGAAAAGAAGGCTGCGTCCACTGCGTTGAGTTTAATTTACCGTTATCCTCAATATGAAAATTTATTACAAAAATTATCACGACTTGCGCGAGAAGAATTACGTCATTTCGAACAAGTTTTAAAACTTATTAAAAAACATGAATTGCAATTTAATCATTTAACACCTTCACGTTATGCCTCATCGCTACGCCAACATGTTCGAACACATGAACCAGCAAAATTAGTTGATCAACTCATTATCAGCGCATTTATCGAAGCGCGCTCTTGTGAAAGATTCGCATTGCTTGCCCCTCATTTACCTCAAGAATTAAGTTTATTTTATTTTTCTTTACTTAAAGCAGAAGCAAGACACTATCGCGATTATTTAAATTTAGCAGCTTTAAAATTTGATCCTTCTTTTGATGAACGTATTGTTTTTTTTCGTGAACTTGAGGCTGAGTTGATTCTTTCACCGGATCCTGAATTTCGATTTCATAGTGGGGTGTCGGAATTACCAGACAAATCAAAATAAACTAATTCTTTCACACCATTTGCTTGGCACAATAAATAATTTCCTTTTTCTCGCCAATCACTTAATACAATACGAGAGGCTTCCTGTTCGTGATGATTGAAAAATTCCATGGCAGGTCTATGTGTATGTCCATGAATCATATTTAACACATGAAATTTATCTAAAATAATCGGTATTATTTCAGGTGTAATATCCATAATTTCCATAGCAAGATCTTTTTTTCGTTTTATACTACGTTTTCTAATATTTCCAGCAAGAAACTGACGATATTTTGCTGGCAATGATAAAAATATTTTTTTAGCTAATGTATTTTGACTCAATAAACGAAAAACTTGATGCGCACGATCACGCGTACATAATCTATCACCATGTGTCACAAAGGTTAACTGGCCATATAGATCAATTAAGCTTGGATCTGTTAATAAATGACAACCTGTTTGATGAGAAAATTGTTGCCCAATCAAAAAATCTCGATTACCTGGCATAAAATAGGTTGGAATACCAGAACGAGTATAATCCTGTATTAATTTAATCATTAAGCGTTGATATTCATCTGCAATATCATCACCTAACCACACTTGAAACAAATCACCAATGATATACAAAGCATCAATTGCTCGAGCATGCTCAGATAAAAACACACGAAAAAGCTCAGTTAAATGAGGGTTATTTTGATCAAGATGTAAATCAGAAATGAATAATGTTGGCATTAGGCTTATGTCCTCCATTTTACGAAGCCTTATAATTTTTTTGCTGAACCTAAGATTTATAAAATCCTATGATTGGATCCCCCATAAATATACTCTATATTTTATAAAAGTTCTTCATGTTTTTTATACGATTTGATAAACTATTAGTATTTGAAGGTAACATTTATGAAAACTCGCTTCTGCCCCAGTCCAACTGGCAATATTCATCTTGGTAATGCAAGAACTGCCTTGTTTTGTGCCTTATTAGCGCATAAACACCAAGGCGAGCTTGTATTGAGAATTGAAGATACCGATCAAAAACGTTCAAATGAGACCTTTACCGAGCAATTACTAAAAGATCTTGAATGGTTAGGTATTACCTGGGAAGAAGGTCCACAGGTTGGTGGACCCAATGGGCCCTATTGGCAATCACAACGTCAAGATATTTATCAACGTTATTATGAAATGCTTGAATCCATGAATCTTGTTTACCCTTGCTTTTGTACCGAGCAACAACTCGCGATTAACAGAAAAATACAAGCCAGCCAAGGGAAACCTCCGCGTTATCCTGGTACTTGTTCACATTTAACGAAAGAAGCCATTCAAGAAAAAATCGCACAGGGTTTAACATACACGCTACGATTTCATGTACCTAAAAATGAGATCATTCAATTTATTGATTTGGTGAAAGGCGAACAACGATTTAATACAGATGATATTGGTGATTTTATTATTCGTCGCGTTGATCAAACTGCCCCATTTTTATTTTGTAATGCCATTGATGATGCAACCATGGGGATAACTCACATATTACGTGGTGAAGATCATTTAGCAAATACACCTAGACAAATCATGATATTAAAAGCTTTAAAACTTCCAATTCCACACTATGGACATATTAGCTTGATCATGGGTTCTGATGGTGGGCCATTATCAAAAAGACATGGCAGTCAAAGTATTAAAGAATTAAAAGAAAGTGGCTTTTTAGCAATTGGCGTTAATAATTATTTAGCTCGTCTAGGTCATTATTATAGTGACACGCATTTTATGCCTATGAGTGAATTAGCCGCCTTCTTTTCAACAGATAATTTAGGCAAATCTCCAGCACGTTTTGATCAAGATCAATTACTTTATTGGCAGAAAGAAGCAGTTGCTTCTTCTAAATCTGAAACACTTTGGACTTGGTTTGGAAAAGAAACACATCATTTAGTACCAGAAGCAAAACGTGATTTATTTATTACAACGGTTCAACCTAATGTTTGCTTTCCACAAGATGCGTTGCATTGGGCACAAATTTTATTTCATGATTCAATTGATTTTTCTGATGAACAAAAAACCATTATTCAAACTGCTGGTGGTGAATTTTTCAAGTCAGCGAAAACTGCGATCGAAACATTCGGAATTGATTATGATAAACTTTGTAGTGAATTAAAAATAAAATTAGGCATTAAAGGTAAAGCTTTATTTCAACCATTGCGTATTGCTTTAACAGGCTCAATCAATGGTCCAGAATTAAAAAACATTATGGAATTATTAGGCTCCGAAAAAGTACAAGAACGTTTAGAAACTGCGGCAAAATTATGTTAAAAATCTACAATACACTCACTCAAAAAAAAGAAATATTTAAACCCATAGATCCCAAGCAAATAAAAATTTATGTTTGTGGTATGACGGTTTATGATTATTGTCATTTAGGTCATGCACGTGTCATGATTGCATTTGATGTTATTGTACGATATTTACGTACTCGTGGTTTCAATGTTCATTATATTCGTAATATTACCGATGTTGATGATAAAATTATTCACCGTGCAAATGAAAAAAATATTCCTTTTAGTGAATTGACTGATTATTACATTGACGCAATGCACGAAGATGAACGTGCTTTATATATTTTAAAACCAGACCATGAACCTCGTGCTACTGAATTTATGGCAGAAATGGTCGAACTTATTCAACAATTACTCGATAAAAAACATGCTTACGTTACTGATAATGGTGATGTTTATTTCGATGTCTCTACTTTTTCTACCTACGGGGAATTATCGCATCGTGATCTAGAAGGTTTACGTGTAGGTGCACGTGTTGAAATTAACGAAATCAAAGATGACCCACTCGATTTTGCTTTATGGAAAAGTGCAAAACCGCATGAACCAGCATGGGATGCTCCATGGGGACGTGGTCGTCCTGGCTGGCATATTGAATGTTCTGCCATGTCAACTAAATGCTTAGGCAATCATTTCGACATACATGGTGGTGGTTTTGATTTGCAATTTCCGCATCATGAAAATGAAATTGCACAAAGTGAAGCAGCCACAGGAGAAAAATTTGTAAATTATTGGATGCATGTTGGTTTTGTGCAGGTGAATGAAGAAAAAATGTCGAAATCTTTAGGCAATTTTTTCACTATTCGTGAAATTTTATCGGAATTTAAACCTGAAGTCGTTCGTTATTTTATGCTAACTAGCCATTATAGAAGTCCATTGAATTATTCGCTTGATATGTTAAAACAAGCGGGAACTTCTTTATCCAGACTTTATCAAGCTTTACGTGGTTTTGCGCTAAAGCCAGTAACACTTGAGAATAATCTTTACGTTCAAAGATTCCATGATGTTATGGATGATGATTTCAATACACCAGAAGCTTTAGCTGTATTATTTGATATTATGCATGAAATCAATCGTCACAAAGAATCTGATTTTGAAAAAGCAGCGGAGCTAGCCAGCTTATTACATCATTTAGGTGGTGTGTTAGGCATCTTGCAATCTGATCCTAAAATTTATCTACAATCAGGCGTTGCTGATGATGAAGCAGCTCATATTAATGGGTTAATTCACGCAAGAGAAAAAGCCCGCCAAGAAAAAAATTGGCAAGAAGCCGATAGAATTCGCGATTTGCTAACTGAAATGAACGTTACATTAGAAGACGGAGCCGAAGGCACCAGTTGGCGGAAGATGTAAAATGTAGGGTGGTCACCAGTATATGTTTACAAACAATTTGTAGGGTCGGCTAAGCGCGTATTCGTCGCGTATAAATTTACAAATGATTTATAAAGCGCGTGCCCACCAATCAGCGTTTCATCTTTCAATGCTCAATGGTGGTCACACGTGCACTTCATGTTAAATTTAAATTTAAACTCATCTGCATTGCACGTTTTGCCCACCCTACAAATTTTTTACGTCATCTCGTAGGGTGGGCAAAGCGCGTATGCACGAAG
>JBFWPS010000108.1:0-6975 GCA_050249855.1 Gammaproteobacteria bacterium | reverse complement strand
CCATTATTTGCTAATGATCGTTTAGTGATGGAGCGTGGTAATGGTAGTACAGAAGATATTACTGCTCGTGTTATTGATTTAATCGCACCTATTGGAAAGGGACAACGTGGTTTGATTGTGTCTCCACCTAAAGCGGGTAAAACGATGATGCTTCAAAACATTGCACAATCTATCGCTTTAAGTCATCCAGAATGCTATCTAATTGTTCTTCTTATTGATGAACGACCTGAAGAAGTAACAGAAATGCAACGTTTAGTTCGAGGTGAAGTGGTTGCAAGTACCTTTGATGAACCAGCAACCCGTCATGTTCAAGTTGCTGAAATGGTTATTGAAAAAGCCAAACGTTTAGTTGAGCACAAAAAAGATGTGATTATTCTTTTAGATTCGATCACACGTTTAGCAAGAGCTTATAATACGGTTGTGCCAACTTCAGGAAAGGTATTAACGGGTGGTGTAGACGCAAATGCATTACAACGTCCTAAACGATTTTTTGGTGCTGCGCGTAATATTGAAGAAGGTGGTAGCTTAACGATTATCGCAACAGCATTAGTTGATACTGGTTCTAAAATGGATGAGGTTATTTACGAAGAATTCAAGGGAACAGGTAATATGGAAGTTCATTTGGATCGTAGAATTGCTGAAAAACGCATTTATCCAGCGATTAATATTAATCGATCAGGTACTCGTCGTGAAGAATTGTTAATTTCTGCTGATGATTTGAAGAAAATGTGGATTTTACGTAAATTACTACATCCTATGGATGAGTTGGCAGCCATGGAATTCTTACTAGAAAGATTACGCAATACTAAAACGAATGAAGAATTTTTTGAGTCAATGAAAGGATAGAAGCTCTCATGTCCTATCAAGATTTGCGAGAATTTTTATCACAACTTGAAAATCAAAAACAATTGAAGCGGATCTCTCAAACAATAGATCCTTATTTAGAAATAACAGAAGTTTGCGATCGTACACTTCGGGCCAATGGTCCTGCATTATTGTTCGAGCACCCAAAACAAAAAAATATTCCAGTTCTTGCAAATTTATTTGGAACAACTACACGTGTAGCACTTGCGATGGGTTGTGAAAAAATCAGTGATTTACGTGAATTTGGTCAATTGCTGGCAGCGCTTAAAGAACCAGAGCCTCCTAAAAATGTACGTGATGCATTTTCAAAATGGCCTCTTATAAAACAAGCCTTAACAATGTCGCCTCGTGTTGTTAGCAAAGCGCAATGTCAAGAAAACATCATAAAAGGTGAAGACGTTAATCTTTACGATTTTCCTATTCAGACTTGCTGGCCTGATGATGCAGGGCCGTTAATCACTTGGGGGTTGGTTGTTACAAAGGGGCCGCGTCAATCAAGGCAAAACTTAGGTATTTATAGACAGCAAGTGATTGCGAAAAATAAAGTAATTATGCGTTGGTTGTCTCATCGTGGTGGAGCACTTGATTTTCAAGCTTGGCAACAAGTTCACGGGAATAAACCATTTCCTGTGGCTGTAGTTCTTGGTGCTGATCCTGCTACAACATTGGCAGCAGTAGCGCCAATTCCAGATCAGCTTTCTGAATATGCTTTTGCAGGATTATTAAGAGGGACAAAAACAGAATTAGTTGATTGTGTTAGTTTAGACTTAAAAGTACCATCTTCCGCAGAGATTATTTTAGAAGGATATATAGAACCAGGGGAAACCGCATTAGAAGGCCCTTTTGGCGATCATACTGGTTATTATAACGAAACAGAAACTTTTCCTGTTTTTACTATTACACACATAACACACAGAAAAAATCCTATTTATCATTCTACATACACGGGACGTCCACCTGACGAACCAGCTATTTTGGGTCTTGCATTAAATGAATTATTTATTCCAATTTTACAAAAGCAATTTCCTGAAATTGTTGATTTTTATTTGCCTCCCGAAGGATGTTCTTATCGAGTTGCCGTTGTCACAATACGAAAACAATATGCCGGTCATGCAAAACGAATCATGTTAGCGATTTGGTCTTACTTACGTCAATTTATGTATACAAAAATGGTGATTGTGACGGATGATGATATTGATGCGCGAAATTGGGAAGATGTTATTTGGGCTATGAGTACACGTATGGATCCTAAAAGAGATACAGTTATTATTGAAAACACACCGATTGATTATTTAGATTTTGCTTCACCCACCGCTGGGCTGGGTGCTAAAATGGGCTTTGATGCAACGAATAAATGGCCTGGGGAAGTGAGTCGTGAATGGGGGCGAGTGATAGAAATGTCTCCTGAAATAAAACAGCGCGTTGATGAAATTTGGGGAGAGCTTTCAATATGATAATAAAATCTGAAACACTTGCTTGCGCACAAAATAAAAGAGAAATAACGAATGCAGACTTACCGTTATCTTGCCCCATGCCCGATCAAACTTTGTGGAATGCACATCCACGCGTTTATTTACCCATTGAAGAAACTGGTCATGAGATATGTCCTTATTGTAGTACCGAATATGTATTGAAAAAATAGTTTATATTTAAAAGTTCTAAGCTAATTTAGTGTTTTAAAAGAAAAATTTAGTAAAAAGGGAGAATTGCATGTCTAGGGGTAGTAAAATATTGGTGGTTGGGCCGGCGTGGGTTGGTGATATGGTGATGGCGCAAACCTTGTTTAAGCTTATTAAACAACAAACACCTGAAGTAACTATAGACGTTTTAGCTTCTGACTGGAGTAGGCCACTATTAGAACGTATGCCTGAAGTAAATGAAGCACTTTCACTACCTATTCAGCATAAACAGTTAGCATTAGGTATTCGTTATAAAGTTGCAAAAGCATTAAGAAATAAAGGTTATGATCAAGCGATATTACTACCTAATTCATTTAAATCAGCTTTAGTGCCATTTTGGGCGAAAATTCCTAAGCGTACTAGTTGGTTAGGTGAATTTCGTTTTGGATTATCGAATGATATTCGTTATCTTAATAAAACAAAATTACCGTTAATGATTGAACGTTTCATGGCACTTGGATTGCCTGCAAATGTAGAATTACCTAAAGATTTACCTAAACCTAGTTTACAAGTTTCAGCGGATTTAGTTAGAGAGGCTGTTGAAAAACACCAGCTATATCCTGATTCAAAACCAATTTTAGCAATGTGTCCTGGTGCAGAGTTTGGGCCTGCCAAACGTTGGCCTAGCCATCATTATGCAGAAGTCGCACGTGAAAAATTAGCTTCAGGTTGGCAAGTTTGGTTGTTTGGATCGCCAAACGATCGTGTAGTGACAGATGAAATTCAAACCGCATGTGAAGGACAATGTATTAATTTAACTGGAAAAACCAATTTAGCTGAAGCAATTGATTTATTATCACTAGCAAGTGCTGTTGTGTGCAATGATTCAGGTCTTATGCATATTGCTGCTGCATTAGAAAGGCCATTGGTTGTAGTTTATGGTTCAACAAGTCCTAAGTTTACTCCGCCTTTAGCAGATCAAGTTAAAATATTATCATTGAATTTATCATGCAGCCCTTGTTTTAAGCGTATATGTCCTCTTGAACATAATAAATGTTTAACAGATTTGAAACCAAAGCAAGTACTAAGCGCAATGATGGAGTTATAATTTAATGAAAGTATTAATTGTTAAAATGACTTCAATGGGAGATATTATTCATTTATTCCCAGCTTTGACAGATGCTACAATTGCTATTCCAAATATTTCATTTGATTGGATTATAGAAGATTCATTTAAAGAATTACCTCGCTGGCATAAAGCAGTTGATGAAGTGTTTCCTGTGGCTTTAAGACGTTGGCGTAAAGCACCTTTGAAAACATTAAAACAAGGTGAAATTCAATCTGCCTTTAAACCAATTCGGCAGAAAAAATATGATTTAATTATTGATGCGCAGGGGTTAGTTAAAAGTGCGATTGTTGCGATGTTTGCAAAAGGTCCCAGAGCTGGTCTAGATAGAAGTAGTGCTAGAGAACGTTTTGCGGCAGCATTTTATCAAAAGAAATGCACGGTTAATTTTTGTCAACACGCAGTTGTACGTATGCGAGAACTTTTTAGTAAATTGTTATCATACCAAATTCCTGCTGGTATTGATTATGGCTTGCGTTTTGAGATAAAACCAAAGACAGAAGATTATTTATTGTTTTTTCATGGTACGACTTGGCCACATAAACATTGGCCGGAGAATTATTGGCGCGAATTATTAGAATACGCAGCTGAAACAAAGTATCAAATTTATTTACCTTGGGGAAATGAAGTAGAAAAATTACGAGCTGAAAAGTTGAGTCAAACCTTATCTCATGTAAAAGTGCTTCCTAAAATGGGGCTAACTGATTTAGCAGATAAAATTGTTAATGCCAAAGCTGTTGTCGCAGTTGATACAGGTTTAGCGCATGTTTCTGCCGCACTTGCAACGCCAACTATATCTTTGTATGGTCCAACAGATCCAAAACTCACGGGCGCGATGGGGAATAATCAAGTTCATTTGGCTGCTGATTTTTCTTGCGCACCTTGTTTGTCGAGACGATGTAATTATAACGGTAGTGCAGATGTTTTCCCTGCATGTTTTAGTAGTATTAAACCAAAGCAAGTGTGGATGGAATTACAAAAATTAATAGCATAATAAAATAAACAATGGAAAACACTCTTACATTTTCAAATTACTGGCAAAATTATTGTGAAAAATTTGCTGGTTTTACAATTATCTTAGCAGCTTTTTTCTTATCATTTTCTACAAGTTTAATGATCATGTTTTTTCTTTTATCTATTGCTAGCTATTGGCTAGCAGGCTCATATCATCACAAAATAAAGTATGTTATTCATCATCCTTTAACGTATTGGTCTCTTGGCTTCCTGGCTTTATTTTTATTGGGGACTACTTACTCTAGTGCAACATGGGGAGAAAGTTTTTACACGTTAAAGCAATATCTACGTTTATTTTTATTACCTATGCTGTTACCACTATTTTTAACTGAATCTAACTCAAATCGAGCACTAAATGCCTTTTTAATAGGAGCGGCTATTATGGTCGCTTTGTCGTATTTGAAAATTTTAGGTTATTTTTCATATTTTCATCAACCAAACCCGAACTCGGCATTTCTTGATCATATTAATACAAGCTTAATCGTTGCAATCAGCATTTTTATTTTAATTTATAAATTAACAGAAGTTAAACAACGCGCGAACAAATTGTTTGTCCTATCATTGATTGGTTTTGAAGTAACTTATTTATTTCTTTTTAATACGGGACGTTCTGGTTTGGTTTTATTATTTATTTTATTTAGTATTTTTCTATATCAAAAATTGACCAAAGGAAAATTTTTATTAGGGATGCTTATTTTTATATTATCGATGTTAGGTGTTTTTACGATTTCAAAAAACTTTAGTGACATTATCAAGTTAGCGCATGAGCATACAGCAGCTTATATAACACATAAAGAATTAAAAATGCCAACTTCAGAAGGTGAACGTTTAACGTTCTGGAAGAACAGCATTCGATTATTTGAAAAACATCCTATGTTTGGTACAGGTACTGGAAGCTTTGAAATTGAATATAGTAAGATTGCCGGTAATTCACTCAAAACAGATAATCCCCACAATCAATATTTATATTTTGCTGTACAGTTTGGGATATTAGGCGTAATCATATTAATTGCATGGTTTTTTTATCTTTTATATATATCACGATATATTCCAAATAATTTGCGATATATTATTCAGGGTGTAATAATAAGTTTTATTATTGGTTGCTTTTTTAATTCCTGGCTAAAAGACGCAGTTCCAGGGCAGCTCTTTATGTTTTTTTTAGCGATGGGCTTCACTCGACTAAAGGGAAGTAATAGTTATGATTACAACTGATTTATTTACAAAAATTCAACCATTTGCAATTTCACTTGCCTTAGGTTTACTGATTGGGATTGAACGCGAAAGGAGTCATCCGGTTGGTTACCAGCCATTAGGCTTAAGAACATTTATCTTATTTAGCTTACTAGGGACTATTGCTGCTTGTGTACATCAACCTTTAGTTAGCCTTGCATTTACTTTATTTGTGGGTGGTGTTGTTATCGCAGGCTATTTATATTCAAGTAGAAAAACAGACCCAAATCCAGATATAGGGATGACTACGGAAGTTGCAGCTGTAGTAACTTACGGATTAGGATACCTGGCATTTACAGAACCATTTATTGCTTTAATTCTAGGTGTAATTGTTCTTGTTGTACTATTTGCAAGAACAAAACTACATAAATTTTCAAGAACACAACTAAAGGCTGAAGAACTTCAAGCAGCAGTTATATTACTAGTGTTAGGATTGGGTGTGATCCCATTTTTGCCTAATAAAGCAATTGATCCTTGGTTTTTGATAAATCCGCAACGCTTTGGTTTACTTATATTAACAATCGTTGTGCTTCAATTTTTGGCGTATTTGGGTATTCGTTTATTCGGCCCTGCAAAAGGGATTTTAGTTTCAGGATTTTTAGCGGGTTTTGTTTCAAGTACAGCAGCAACAGCCACCATATCACAACAGGCTAAAACAGGGAGCATTACACCATTAACTGCAGCTGCGGCTATTGGTTTAACAACGGTGGGTATGTTTGTAAAATTACTTATTATTCTTTTGATAGTGAGCCCTAAGTTACTTTCTATTATTGGAATTCCCGTTGTTGCTACATGTACAGTGATGCTAATCACAGCATATTTTCTTGATAAATATATTGAACGCACAGATCACTTCCCAACACCTAGTAACCCAATTGCTTTATGGTCTGCTATTAAACTTGCTGTACTTCTTGGTTCAATGTTAATAATCGTAACCTTAGCTGAAAAGCATTTAGGTGAGCTTGGAATTCAAGCAGTTGTTTTTTTAGGAGGGTTATTTGAGGTACACGGTGCGAGTTTAGGTATCGCAAACTTATTTCAGCATAAACAAATAACAATGACTCAAGCATTTAATTCGATTAGTTTAGGTATTTTTGCAAGCTTTATTTCTAAATATAT
>JBFWPS010000107.1:0-6988 GCA_050249855.1 Gammaproteobacteria bacterium | reverse complement strand
GCCGTTGTTGGTTCGTCAGCGATTAAAAGATCGGGTTCACCTGCTAGTGCCATTGCAATCATCACACGTTGTTTCATACCGCCTGATAATTGATGGGGATACGCATTATATAAGCTTGTAGGTTTTGGCAAGCCTACTTCATTTAATAAACTTAAAACACGTTCCTTTCCTTCTTTTTCACATATTTTAAAATGTACATGCAATACTTCTTGTATTTGTTTACCTATACTAAAAACTGGATTGAGCGAAGTCATTGGTTCTTGAAAAATCATGGCAATTTTACGCCCACGCACTTTTCTCATTTCTACTTCTGATAACTGCGTCAAACTAGATTGATGAAGTATAATTTCAGTTTCATTTTTTAAACGAGCAGCTAAAGGTAATAAACGCATAATTGCTAAACTCGTTAGTGATTTTCCACTACCAGATTCACCTAGCAAAGAAAAAACTTCACCTGATCGAATAGTAAAATCTAATTTACCAATAGCAGAATAGAACGTTGAATGATTTTTTAATTCAATTTCAAGATTTTTGACAGTAAGCAGTGCAGACATGAATGATTAACTTTTATGTTGACATGATCGACAAACACCATAAATATTCAATGAGTGATTGGTAATATTAAACCCTGCATTTGTAGCGATTTCATCTTGTCTTTTTTCAATTAACGGATCAACAAACTCAGAAACACTATGGCACTTTGTACAAACTAAATGATCATGGTGTTCACCTCGATCTAACTCAAATACTGAATGTCCACTTTCAAAATAATGACGAATAACTAAACCTGCTGCCTCAAATTGTGTTAACACTCGATAAACCGTTGCAATCCCTATTTCATCACCTGAAGCCACAAATGCTTGATATATATCTTCCGCACTTAAATGACGATTATCTGTTTGCTCTAACAATTGCAAAATTTTCAAACGTGGTGAAGTGACTTTTAAACCCGCATCTTTTAAGCTCTTGTCATCCATTCATCTTCCCTTTATTTCAATTTCAGTGCTAATAAATGTAGATCATAATATACATCACCAACTTTTAAACCATTTGATTCTGTACCATATTTTTCAAATCCAAATTTTTTATATAATGCTAGTGCTTGTTTGTTACTTGCTACAACCATGCAATGTAATTGTGAAAGTGACTTACTTGCTTGACGAATGATTGCACTCATTAATTGATTACCAATACCTTTACCTCGCATATCTGGTTTCACAAACATACCAAAAAACATGCCTTTATGTTCCATTTTTTTATAATTATAAACAAAGAAACCAGTAATCCCTACGATTCGGGTATTTACAAATGCACCATATATTTCACTTTGCTTTAAAGCTTGTTTCCAATCAACTTGATGAAAATTTTCTTCTTCTTCATAAGAGCTTGCAAATTCTTCAGGAGACAATTGAAGTGCTAGAAGTCTGATCTCTTTAAAAGTTTCCCAATCGTTTTCTTCTAAATGTCTTATCTCAAGTGAAATTTGTTCATCTTTTTTAGTTTCCATTGATGCTCCTTAAAACAGCTCCAAACCTTTACACTAAAGTATCCCGCATACAGCGTCAACTTTCAAACAGCTTTAGGCTTCATTTGTGATAAAGCAATGCACAATATCACTAAAAATTCATAGCGACATTCCTACAAAATATGCTAATCTTTCCACATTCAATTTTTTAGGGTGAATTAACTTATGCGCAAAATAACTCAATTAACACTCATTATATCACTCTGTACACTATTATCTGGTTGTTTATTTCACGGCTTTGTACCACCTTTCACACAAGGTAATATGATTAATGAATCAAAAGTTGATGAATTACATACAGGCATGTCTGTTAGTCGAGTTGTTGAAATTATGGGCAACCCTGTTTTGGTCGATACTTTTAGTAATCATCGAATGGATTATGTTTATATTTTCGTGAAGAAAATCCGTATTGCTGAACATCAAAAAGTCATTGTTACTTTTTCAAATGGCGTAGTAACCAATATAGAGCGTAATTAATAATTCTACAATTCTCATGCTTCTCTTGTAGCCAGGTCTAAAGCATCGGTTATAAATTTGTTTAGACTTACATGCTTATTTGCCGCAGCTATAGCAACACGCCTATGCAATTCCTGGCCTGGACGAATATTTAAGCTACCTTTGAATGATTTTTCTGGTGCAATTTTCTCTTGATGACACATTTCCAAATAATCATTCACAGCATCTTCAAATGCTTTACGTAATCCTTTAGCTGTTGTAGCTTCATAACTTACCAATGCTCTGATAAATTCAATTTTCCCATAAAACACTAGCGCTTCATCATCAAAATGCGTTGATCCATAGTAATCTTTATAGTGCATAAAATCTTTCATAATACTTTCTCCTGCTTTAATAGCTCTATCACTTGCTCTAATTGATAACGTTTTAATATTGGTTTTGGATGTGGTTTATGAAGCGTGATCGGGGGAAGACTGTTGTGTGTAAATCGCGCCCTTGATCCAGCAGTTTTCCCAGTACTAACTTCCTTGTATCCGAAATCAGATAAAACCTTTACCAATTCGGCCCAAGTAAAATCCTTAGGTTTTGATAATAATCGAGTAAGTAATTTATTAGCTTTTGTCATGAAATAATTATAGTGTAACTTCGTTAAACTTGCAACTATTTTTAGTTGCTTTTAGATCCTGGCCCTTCTGGCCTGCTTGGGGTCTATTTTAAGAGGTCTGTAGATCTCTACACGATCGCCTTCACTAAGTAGCGTCTGAAGCGTGACAGCTTTACTGAATATACCAATTTTTACTTTAGAAAGATCAATTTCAGGAAAAGTTTGTAGTAAACCTGATTGTTCAATGGCTTCTAAAACCGTAGATTGGGAAGCTAATAAAAGCGATTTAATCACTTGCTTTGAATCAGTTGCATAAACAACTTCAACTAAAATCTTAAGATTGGCTTGCATATAGTTCATCTGCTCTTTTGCAAAATGAATCCACTAAATTTCCTGTTACTTGAGTAAATATAGGCCCAAATGCAAAACTCAAAATTTTACTGGAAAATTCAAAATCCATATCAAACTGCACTTTTGTACCCGTATCATCAATATTTTCAAACCGCCAAAAGCCTTCTAAATGTGAAAAAGGCCCTTCTATTAAGCGCATTTCTATCATCTTATTTTTTTGTAACCGATTATGGGTCGTAAATGACTTTTCCATCCCCCCCCAAGACAAAACAAGGGTTGCTTTAATCTCATCTTCTGTTTGCTCATGAACGGTTGCACCGGTACACCAAGGTAAGAATGAGGGATATGATGCTATATCATTGACCAAGTCAAACATCTTTGAAGCTTCATAAGGAACTAGGGCATGACGATTAATAACAGCCATAATGATTACCTTTTTATAAAATTTGTGGCATATTAGCAGCGTTTTTTAATTATTAAAAGTTTTTCGCTATGGATAATACAATCACACTTAACAGAAAAGCGCTGCATCATTACTTTATTGAACAACGATTCGAGGCGGGTATCGTCTTAGAAGGTTGGGAAGTCAAAAGTATTCGTGCAGGTCGTGTACAAATTGCAGAAAGTCACATCATCTTCAAACATGGTGCACCTTACTTAATTGGTACACATATCACGCCTTTACAAAGTGCTTCTACTCATATAAACCCCGACCCAACACGAACACGAAAATTATTACTAAATGCCGCAGAGATTAGTAAATTGATTGGTAGCGTTGAACGTAAAGGCTATACCCTCGTTCCCCTCTCACTCTATTGGAAAAAAGGACACGTAAAAGTTGAAGTGGGGCTAGCACGTGGTAAAAAACAATATGACAAGCGTGCTTCGGAAAAACAACGCGATTGGAATCGCGAAAAAGCACGCTTGTTGAAAAAATCTTAACTCTCTTAATTAAACCAATATCTGCCTTGTAGCATCGCAGCATTTTGACGCACATTCGTTGCAAAACGACCTTCATATAATGCTGAAACATCCCAATGTTTGTTATGGGCAACCACAACTCCTGCTTTCACAACAGCAGTGTTTTCACCAATGTTTGTACTTACAATATTAAACCCTGGCGCAAACCCTGGGAAACTTGCATCAAACGCTGCATTGGTATCTGCAAATTCATGCTCCCAAGCCACTGACACAAAAGGTCTGAACTTAAAGTCATTTGGTACTTCTAATATCACACCTAATTGGCTTCGAACACTGTGATAGAAAGAATCATTGAGGTTTAATTCAAAACCAGTTCCACCTTGTTCGTTTAAACTACCTCGATCGATTTGTTGCAATAACAAGGCCGCAAATGGTCGAATATCAACTCGATGTTTAATACCCATATCATAACTTGCTCTAAACTGTTCAGCAGCAAGTCTTGCGATATAATTCGTGTTTGTTTGTACTAATCCATTCACGCTTTGAATTTGACGTTGTGCATTCACTTGATTGGTAGTACCCAAATCAGCCGCAGCACCCAATAGCCACTTATCTCTTTGATAGTAAGTATAAACACCTAATTGGAATAGGTCGCCATTATCCGAAGCAATCTCTCTACTCGTTGCATCACTATGAAAACTATCAAAACCAAATGCAGCACCAACACCTAAATGATCTGTCACTGGCACTTCTCCACCAAGCACAAAACCAGTATCATTTGTGTTAAGACCACTAACATCACCGGAAAAAATTTTATCATTGGCACCATAAACTCTTAGCCAAACGGTTTTACCATTCTTACAACTTTCATATGGTTTATGATTATTTAATGTTTTAACGTCTTCTATATCAACGCAGGATGGGAAATGATCAATTCGATCTGAAATTTGATCTTGGTACCAATTTGCAATTCGTGATAACTCTAAAGTTTGATTTGCGTAAGTTGCACCAGAAATTTGATCCATCGCGTCTCTAAATTGTTGATAATTACTTAAAGACATTATAAGTTTTTCTATCGCAGTTGTTCCACCTGTCATGAGAATATAATTAGCAACATTTTTTTGATTTTGCGTTGCTGCTGCCTGTGTAAATGCAACCGGATTAAAATTAGCAGTAAATATCACAGAATTAGGTAAATAAATAAGTTGGTCTTGAATAAATGGTGTATTTTGCGCACCTTGTAAAATCAAGTTATCAAACTGCCCTACTACTCCCCCACCCGCGGTCAGAAAAACATAGGGTTGTGCAACTTGAAAACCATTACTTAAATCAACCGTTAAAGTTCCCGCTAATGTAGCAATACCGGCAATATTCAAAACATCACTACTTCCATTGGGTGCAACTTCTATTAGTAAATTACCAGCAGCTGTTTGCGTATAATTTCCTCCAATGTTCATTGTGTCAATCGATGCACCGGGTGAAACAGTTCCATTATTCAATACATCCCCAGCAATAAAACCATAACCACCTAAAGTACCACCAGGATTAACATTCACATTGCCTGCAATAGAAGCACCAGGATGGAAAGCATCACCTACTAATAAAGTACCGGCATTAATATCAGTATCACCAGTGTAGGTATTTACACCATTGAGTATTACAGTACCAGAACCATTTTTCGTCACAGTTCCTGTACCACTAATTATGTCATTAAAAATTAAAACACCAGAACGATCGAAAATTAATGCACTATTATCAAGAATATTACCTACAATACTACCTGTTGCGCCACCGTTACCTATTTGTAACGTACCTGTAGCAATAGTGGTACCGCCAGTATACGTATTATTACCCGCTAAAATTAATGTACCGGCGCCTATTTGCGATAGTGAACCTGTTCCACTAATTGCACCATTGAAAAGATAACTGTCAGAACGATCAAAATTCAATATTGCATTATTAAGTATATTGCCAACTAAACTACCTGAAGTACCACCATTACCTACTTGTAAAACACCGCCCGTTATAGTAGTACCACCCGTGTAAGTATTTGCACCTGTAAATGTTAGTGTACCGCCATTGATTTTAGTTAAACCACCCGCACCTGTAAGACCTTGTGAAACTTCAGTATCAAATGTATTGGTATCAAAAATACCCCCACCTGCATTCAATGTGATAGCACGTGTAGCGGATAAATTAAAACTACTATTAAAACGTAAAGTACCACCATTGAATGTTAATCCGCCTGAGGTATTACCCAAGCGATTATCATTTGATAGTGCAATAACACCACCATTTAAATTAGTACCGCCAGAATAACTATTCGCTAAATTTAAAGTTAAAACACCATCTCCGGTTTTTGTCAATGCGCCACTACCAGCAATAGCATGTGTGGTTGTCGTATCATTTCCATTTGTATTAAACGTTCCACCACCCGCATTTAAAGTGATCGAGCGACCAGCCGATAAATCAAAGCTACTATCAAAACGTAAAATGCCACCATTAAAAACTAAATCACCAGTTGCAGCACCCAGATTATCATTTGAAGAAACGGCAATCGTTCCTGAATTGAAATTAGTTTGTCCTGTGTAAGTATTTGTGCCTGTTAAACTCAAGACATTACTACCATTTTGCGTTACTTGGCCTGAACCACTAATGATACCATTAAAACTAATTGCGTTTGAATGATTAAATATTAGTTCAGCATTGTCCGTTACATCACCAACAATACTTCCAGTAGTTCCACCATTTCCTAGTTGTAAATCACCACCTGAAATGGTTGTACCCCCAGTATAAGTATTATCAGCCGTTAAAATTAAAACACCACCTAATTGTTTGGTTAAACTACCTGTTCCGCTAATCGTTCCGTCCAGTGTAATAGTGCCTGTTCGACGAACAATTAAAGCCGCATTATTGAGAATATCACCTACAATACTACCTGTAGCACCATCCCCAATTCTTAAGGTACCCGAAGAAATGATTGTACCGCCCGTATAGGTATTATCAGCAGTAAAAGTCGCTACGCCTAAACCTGCCTGTGTTACATCTCCTGTGCCGCTAATTACTTCATCATGGGTTAAATTATTACTACGATTAAATATTAAATGTGAATTGTTTGTAATATCAGAGTT
>JBFWPS010000106.1:0-7020 GCA_050249855.1 Gammaproteobacteria bacterium | reverse complement strand
CTGTTGACTGTTTTTAAATTCTCCATTCCATAAAGGTTTTGCAATTTTTATTTGCTCTGGTGTGCCACGCAACGACAAATTAGCTTTCGCTTCTTCTAGAAAATGATAACTGGGTGCTGTAACACATAAAATTAATTTATCTAAATTTTGCTGATATCGAATGGCATAACCTTGCGCAACCATTCCACCATACGAAGTACCTAATACTGATATTTTTTTCAAACCTAAATGTCGACGCAAAGATTCTATATCTTCAATATTGTTTTCTAATGTATATTCTGACGTTTTAGTTCGCTTGCTTAATCCGCATCCTCTGTGATCAATAAAAACCAATTGTGCGACATCTTGTAATTCCAAAGAAGTTAATTTAAAACGTAAATGACTGCCACCAGGCCCGCCATGTAATAAAAACAATACGGGCCTTTCTTCAAAACCATTTTTAGTTGGCGCAAATTGCATACCTGCTATATCAAAATAAATTTCCGTTCCTCGAATCGATGCTTTCATATTTAAAAATTCCCATTATTTTTACGTTGCAGGCCCTTGACCCACATTATTTGTCGTGTAAAGTCCTAAATTTTTACTTATCCTATCTTACAAAGGAAGCCCCATGAGCAAAAATACGCCACTTTATGCTCAACATCTTGCAGCCGGCGCAAAGATGGTTGATTTTGCAGGCTACTTGATGCCCTTACATTATGGTTCACAACTCCATGAACATCAGATTGTACGACAAGATGCGGGTATGTTTGATGTCTCACATATGGCCGTAATCGATATTCAGGGAACTAACAGTACTAAGTTTTTAAGATATTTACTGGCCAATGATGTGGCTAAATTAACCCTCCCTGGTAAAGCTTTGTATACCTGCATGCTCAATGAAAATGCGGGTATTATTGATGATTTAATCGTGTACTTTATAAAACCTGACTTTTATCGTCTAGTCGTAAACGCTGGAACTCGTGAAAAAGACTTAGAATGGATTAATAAACAAGCAGTTAAGTTTGATATCGATCTTAATGAACGAACCGATCTATCCATTATCGCAATTCAAGGACCTAATGCAAGACTAAAAACCGAACATGTTTTATCTGCCGGACAAGAAATAGCCATAAAAGATTTAAAACCATTTCAAGGCGTTTTAACCGAAGATTTTTGGATCGCTCGTACAGGTTATACTGGCGAAGATGGGTATGAAATAATCCTGCCGAATCAAGCCGTTGAAACATTTTGGCAAAAGTTAATTGTAGCACAAATTAGCCCTTGTGGTTTAGGTGCTCGTGATACATTACGCCTGGAAGCTGGTCTAAATCTTTACGGTAGTGATATGGATGAAAGCACATCCCCATTAGAGTCGAATTTAGCTTGGACCATTGCATGGGAACCCGCTGACCGAGACTTTATAGGTCGAGAAGCATTGCAAAACCAACTCAAAAATGGCATAACACGCGTCTTAGTTGGTTTAGTGCTAACACAGCGTGGTGTCTTGCGCGGTCATCAAAAAGTTCTCCTTGATGAAGCGCACTTCGGTGAAATTACCAGTGGTACTTTCTCCCCTACTTTAAATCAATCCATTGCGCTAGCTCGTATTCCATTAGTTCATGCGGACACTTGTCAAGTTCAAATCCGTGACAAATGCTTAACCGCCCGAATTGTAAAACCGCCATTTGTTAAAAATGGAAAAAGTTTAATAACGTTGATATAGAGGTAAAACATGAGTTTGATTCCAAATAATTTAAAATATACAAAAAGTCACGAGTGGATTCGAGTAGAAGAAGATGGTTCAATCACAATTGGGATCACTGAGCATGCGCAAGATCTATTAGGTGATCTAGTTTTTGTAGAATTACCTGAAACTCATGTTGATGTAAGTGCAGAAGAAGAAATTGCGGTGGTTGAATCAGTCAAAGCTGCTTCTGATGTTTATGCGCCCATCAGTGGAGAAATTACTGCCGTCAATGAATTATTATTCAATAATCCAGAATTAGTGAACCAAGATCCTTACGGTGAAGGTTGGCTTATCCGCATTCAACCTGATGATGCTGATGATTTAAAAAAATTATTAGATTCTGATGGTTATCAAAAACAAATTAATGCTGAAGCGCATTAAGATAATCTATTTTTTATTTTAAACACATTAACCATTTATAAATAGTTACGAGTATCCAAACCTTGTAAATAAAATTCAAGCAATTCGTTATCTCGATCATGCGCTTTATATTTTAATAAGAGAGGCTGGGGATAAACACGATGATTTCACTACTAAATTTAAAAATCATCTCGTTGGATTAGATTACAATGCATTAACTCCTCAGAATATCAATACAAAAACAACTGAAATATACGGCATAAGAATAAAACTACTCGAATTGAATACGCTGCTTGATACTGTAAATAAATGGACTGAAAAGTTGGGTAGAACAGTACTTAGAGGAATTATACAAGCTCGTCTTGGCACGTTAAATAGTGAGATAGCCATTGATGATAATATACTTAAAAATATCGATACGCTAAATGACGCTATAAAAACAAACTTTTTAAATGACCGTAAACAAGTATTAATGGAGTCTATTTTCGTTAATTATGATCCAACCCAACCAACCAGGTTTTTACACAGGAAACGGGATCCTCAAAGAGTCCAGCAAATGGATAATTTAATTAATGAATATGCCGAAATTATGCCTGAGTTTAGTTCTGTTCCTGATCATGAGAATGATTTTAGTGAACGTTATACTTCTGAACTTAAAACGAGAGTTAGTGATGCAAGTACAGCGATTAGAAAATCTTTTAAACCTGACCAAGGCAATCATTTAATGAAAAAATTGGATAACTGGAGTAAATATCCAACCATTGATAAAGGTGAAGGCTCAAAATTCGAACTCAAGTAATGCTCAGCTCTAACTCATCGCGTAAAATCTTTGCCTCGTTATTGCGAGCACGAGCGTAGCGAGTGCGTGGCAATGGATGGATTAGATGCTTCGCACGAAACAAGTTTCGTACTTGCATTTAAGGGGAAGAATCGCGATTCTCCCCCTTAAAAATCCCCCATCGCGTAAAGTCTCTACGCCGTCATTGCGAGCCTTGCGTTTTAGGCGTGGCAATCCAGTACTGAATTAGAATAGATAGGCTGTACTGGATTGCTTCGCTACGCTCGCAATGACGACAGTTTTTTTCTCAACGAATTATTTAATCTTTAGAACGATAACAGCGAAAGTAAAACCAAAAAAACAAATTGGTCGGGACGGCCGGATTTGAACCGACGACCTCTTGCGCCCCATGCAAGCGCGCTACCAAGCTGCGCCACGCCCCGAGTATTCATTTTCATTCATGCCCCCTTTTCCAAAGGGGATGTTGCATAAACCTCCTCTCCCCCTGAAAGGGGGAGAGGATTGAGGTGGGGGGGTTAGTTAGATATAAAACCTTTCCCCCTCACCCGAACCCTCTCCCCCAACAAGTTGGGGGAGAGGATTGGGGTGAGAGGGGGTGTGCGTTACCCCTCCAAAATCTCCAATACTTCTAATAATTCTTTTTTTGCTGCTGCAATCCCTGATTTCAAATCAGCGTTCACCACTTGTGGTTTGGGTAAAGCCTCCATAGCCTCACTCTCTAATTTTTGTTTTGCCCCCGCAATTGTAAAACCTTGATGATATAACAAATCTCGAATTGAACGAACCAACATCACATCTTCACGTTGATAATAACGCCTGTTACCACGACGCTTTGTTGGCTGTAACTGTTTAAACTCTTGTTCCCAATAACGAAGCACATAAGGTTTAACAGTACATAACTCGCTTACTTCACCGATCGTAAAATATCGCTTATCTGGTATTTCAGGCAATGTTTTATCATTCGCTACTGTCATCATTTGCTTCAGACCCTTCAAATAATTCTTTTAATTTTCGCCCTGGTATAAATGTTACTACTTGTCGTGCAGAAATCACAGCCGATTCACCCGTTTTAGGATTTCTTCCTATACGCTGTTTTTTTTGTCTTAGTATAAAATTACCAAAACCAGATAACTTAACATTTTTTCCTTGCTCAAACGCTGACATAATTTCATCGAAAAACAAAGTAATAATTTCTTTTGCTTCAATCTGACTAAAGCCCATGGTTTCTGCTAAATGTTTAGCAAGCGTATTTTTGTTTAGGGTCATTTATTATTCCTTCTTATGGGGTCAGATCCAGAAACGTCGCTTTTTTCACAAAAAAGCGACGTTTCTGGATCTGACCCCATTCTAACTTCGTAATTCAGCGCCAAACATTTCTTCTAAACTCTTCACAACTCGCGTCATTAAATCAGCAACTTCTTCATCTTGCAAGGTTCTATCAGCATGTTGCAAAATTAACCCGAGTGCTATACTTTTTTTACCATTAGGGATATTTTTACCCGCATAAACATCAAATATCAAGGCTTCTATAAGTAAATGACCAGCTGTATGTTTCACAGTGGTTAGCAAGGTTTCAGCTGTTACTTCCTTAGCAATCAATATAGCGATATCACGACGGATCATTGGAAATTTGGATAAACGTTGATATTTAGGTAATGTCGCTTCTTCTAAAAATGATAATTTGATTTCAAAAAGGTAAACAGGCCCTGAACAATCCAAAGCTTTTTCAATGCGTGGATGTAATTTTCCGATATAACCAATACATTGTTCATTAAAATAAATCATGGCCGTTTGACCCGGTAACAATGCAGCATGTTCACCTGCTACAAATTTAAATCGTTCTTGTTTACCAGTCATTTCTAACAATGAAACCAAATCTGCTTTGATATCAAAAAAATCAATTGCTTGTTTAGGCGAGGCCCAATTTTCAGGATAGCGTGACCCCGTAATCACGCCACCTAATAAATAATCTTGTTCTATTTCATCATTTTGATGGCGTATATAACTTCGACCCATTTCAAATAAACGAATACGTTCTTGCTGTCGATTTTGATTATAGACAACGGTTGTGATCAAGCTTGGCATCAAAGATGTTCGCATCACAGCTAATTCCGCAGAAATTGGATTTAATAATTGCAAGGGTTTTACGTCTGGTTCAAATAGTTGCTGTATTTTTTCAGAAATAAAACTATAGGTAATTGCTTCTGTATAACCCAAATCCACCATTCTTTCTCGTAATTGCTGGGTTAAAATTTTACTCTCAGAAAATTGTGCTTGTACAAGCGGCGATACAGGATAATGATCAGGAATATTTTGATACCCATATAGACGTGCAATTTCTTCAATTAAATCAACTTCACTTGATATATCAAAACGAAAAACAGGTACAGTCACCTCAAAACCTTCTGATTGTGGATTTACAGCAAAATGCAAACGCATTAGAAGTGATTGTACTTCATCGTCAGCTAAACTAATGCCTAAATATTTTTTAATATTATTTTTATGTAAGAAAATATTTTTTTTTGTCGGCAAATGCGTTTCTTGTTTAACAATTACTTTGGGCCCTGCTTTGCCACCCACAATTTCTAAAAGTAATTCTGTGGCTCTATCTAAAGCGCGCTCTTGTAATTCAGGAGAAACCCCTCTCTCAAAACGAAAAGAAGAATCGGTGTGTAAACCATATTGTCTTGCACGACCAGCGATTCCAACAGCAGAAAAATAAGCACTTTCTAAAAATAAATGCTTTGTTTCTGAAGTTACAGAAGAATCAATACCACCCATGACACCCGCTATCGCTAAAGCATGAGATTCATCAGCAATCACTAAAGTATTGGTTTGTAATTTTATACTTTGGTTATTCAATAAAGTAATGGGTTCGTTTTCATGCGCCATTCTTACATGAATATCACCATTAATTTTATCTAAGTCAAATGCATGTAATGGTTGTCCTAACTCAAGCATCACATAATTTGTTACATCGACTACTGGGCTGATTGAACGTAACCCTGAACGACGTAAGGCTTCTTGTAACCAGATGGGTGATGCTTGAGGCACATGAATATTTTCAATCACACGCCCCATATATTGAGGACATTCAGCAAGTGAATCAACACAAACTTTTATTGTACGCTGTGTTTGTGTGGGAATATCAACTTCAACAGGCATGTTTAGTGGTGTTATGGTTAAGGCTGATACTTCTCTTGCTAACCCATAAACACTTAATCAATCACCTCGATTGGGCGTAATATCTAAATCGATGGTTTTATCATCCAGTTTTAAATATTGATTTACATCCATTCCTAATGGTGCATCTTCTGGTAATTCAATAATACCTTCTGAGTTTTGTGAAAGACCTAATTCAGAAGCTGAACATAACATTCCTTCAGAATCTACACCGCGTAATTTACTTTTTTTAATTTTAAAATTATTAGGTAGTTCGGCGCCAACTGTGGCAAGGGCAACTTTGATTCCTGCTCTAGCGTTTTGAGCACCACAAACGATATTTAAAGTATTATCCGAACCATCCGTGACTTTACAAACACGCAAACGATCGGCATTAGGGTGTTGTTCTGCTGAAAGCACTTTGGCGACGATCACACCGTTAAATGTTCCTGAAACGGGTGAACATTCGGCAACTTCTAAACCTGCTAATATGAATTGTTGAACTAATTCATCAGTAGATATAGTAGGATTGACCCACTGTCGCAGCCATTGTTCGCTTAATTTCATAATAGACTCCTAATAATACCTTAGCGATGGTGGGCACGCGCTATATAAATCATTTGTAAATTTACATACCGTGCATACGCGCTTTGCCCACCCTACATAAAAATTATCGCTGCTTCGTGGGCACGCGCTATATAAATCATTTGTAAATTTACATACCGTGCATACGCGCTTTGCCCACCCTACATAAAAATTACCGCTGCTTCGTGGGCAAGCGCTTTATTCATCTTACTTACAGTCATTGCCAGGCCCGCGTTTTTTGCGGGCCGTGGCAATCCAGAACGAAGTTAAAATAGATAGTCAGTTCTGCATTGCTTCGCTACGCTCGCAGTGACGACTCAGTACCCATACGCACTCTGCCCGCCCTACATTTAAAACTGTCTCAAAAAAAGTACGTCAAATTCAA
>JBFWPS010000105.1:0-7067 GCA_050249855.1 Gammaproteobacteria bacterium | reverse complement strand
TGTAAACATATGGGGTTAAGTTGAATGGTGTTCGTAAAAATAGTTAATTGCGTTGCGTTTTGAGTGTGCCAATCGCCAAAATCTTTTGAATAAAACGAGAAGTTTTCTATGCGTTCTTTCCAAGATTTCAAGTCACTTTCTCCATTTATATTTAAATTGAAATGTGTTTGTTCTCCAAGGCCTTGTAAGTGAATAAAATGGCTTTCAAGCGAGCCTTCAACTTTTAAAATAAAGCGCTTTAGTTTTGTGTTGTTATAGAACACATCATCTGAAATCACATTCACCGTAATTTTTGAATTAGGTAAAATGCCAAATTGAGATGAAGCATTAATGTTTTTTATTTGATAATTCTTAAATAACAAACCCTTACTTTTTAAAGAAATTATAACATTAGGATTTTTGAGTGGCCCTGTTATCGAGCCTTTTGAGAATAGCTCGCCGTGTATGAGGCTTATTTTATTTAATTCGAGTGCTGTTAATAGCCAATTCAAGTTCCAGGTTTTTTCTTTGCTTCCAGAAACGACTAGTTTATTGTTCCCAAAAGATAGGTTGAGTTTATTAATTTGAAAATTTTTCTTTTTCCAGCTGGCATCAACTTGGGCAGTGATAGGTGAATTATTTGCAAATGCTTGTAATTCAGAAATTAACAAGGTATTGGGCTTATGTTTTTTATGAGTTAATCGTGTGGAAAATTTTAATTGTTTAATATTAAGTTCTTTACCATTTATCCATTTGTTGAAGTTATCTAAATGCACACTAAAATCTTTAACTTCCGCATCTTTGATATAAAGATTAAAAGAAGAATTAAATTTACTTTTACTTTTTACTAAAGTTAAAGTTCCATTTTCTGCGAATAATTTCGCAATGTTGATTTTGCTGTTGAGTAATTCATGCCACTTCCAAGTTATCGCTAAACGTTTTGCATGAAATTGAATATTATTATTTTTGTATTTGATATTATCAAGTTCAAAGTGATTTGCGAGAGTCCCATGAGTCTCACCGATCTCTAAACCTGGGACAAAAATATTTGCTAAACTTGCTGTTGTTTGTAGGCCATAGGCACTTGTTAGAAAAAAAACACAGAAAATGATTATTAAAGCTAATAACATTAATGAAATACTAATACGTAAAATAAGACGTATCATAGATCTGGCCCTATAATAAATTGTACTCTCAAAGACTTAAAATAATTATCGTTATCACCACCAATAGGATGTGCAACGGTAAGTGAGACAGGTCCCATCGCTGAATGATAAACTATACCAGCACCATAACTTTTTTGTAATGAAATTGGTGTATTATTAAATGCATTACCTGCATCATAAAATGTAGCGATGCTCCATTTTCCATAAATTCTAAATTGATATTCGGCACTACCCACAATCAAATATTTTCCTGGCCCTAAACCCTGGAATGCGTAACCTCGTACACTTTGTGCGCCACCCGCAAAGAATTGTAAAGAAAGTGGAAATTGATCAAGATTATGAACCGATGTAAAACCTAAATCAGTGCGTAGCAAAATGCGATTTCGCTCAAAAAATGTTTTAATAAATTTTGCTTGCAATTCAGTTTGTAAAAAGACGCTGTTAGTATTCGTAGCGGTTCCTGCTTGTGTATTAAGATAAATACGATAACCATTACGAGTATTTACGCGATTATCGGCAGTAACTTTTTCTATTGATACATTTGGAACTATATAATCAGTCGTGAAGGTAGGGCTTTGTGGATTTACAAAAAAGCGTTCATGTTGATAGGTTAATGCTATAATTGTTTCCCAATCACCAAAATCTGTTACGTAGTTTCCTCCAAATTGGTAGTTAGTATATTCACCATATCCTGGTTCATTTGTAATGACACCTGCAAAAATAGAATAATGTTGTAAAATAGGATTTTTTCCTGGAATAATATAACGCGCTTGAAAATTACTTAAGACTTGCGATGCTTGTATAATTGCCTGAACATAGTGACCACTTGGTGTGACGTTACGCCATTCCCAACCTAATTTGCCTCTGGCACCAGTATCTGTTCCGTAGCCTACGCCTAAGCTATATTGCTGTGATTTTTTTGGTGTTAGATTAACGTAAACAGGGATGTAATTATGAAGATTTTCGTCTACATCTGCATGAATATCTACTCTTTTGAAATAAATACTACTAGCTAGATTGTTATTGGCTTGTATGACTGCATCATTGCTAAAAGGTTGCCCTGTTTTAAATGGTAAAAATCGTTGTAGAAAGCGATCTGATAATGACGTTTGTGAGAACGTAACAGGTCCAAAGTAATAAAGCGGACCTGTATTTAATACTAATTTAATTTTAGCGGTATAGGCTTTTAAATCTATTTGAATTTCATGAATTGTATAAGTTGCTTTAAGGTAGCCACAACCAACTCCAACATTAACTAACCCATCTTTAGCATTATTATAGCTTACGGTTGTTAAAATATCGCCTGTTTCTAAGGGGAAATGTTGAATATATGATCTTATTGTGGGATTATTTTTTCCTTGACCTATAACATTTATATTAAGTTGATTAATTCTCAAGGGCTTACCAGGTTTTACATAAAACACCATAAACCATAAATTATTTTTTTTATAAAGTTTGCTATTTACAGTAGCATGAAAATAGCCATAAGGTTGTAATGCTTGTTGAATTTCAGAACTAGCTAGATGATAAAATGCTGTCACATTTTTTTCATTCGTTTGTTGTAGCATGTGTTTTTGTGTATATTCCAAACGATGTTTGACATTATCAAGTGCATTTTCAGGAACGCCAATTAATTGGAATTGCAAATGTTTCGGTTCTGTAGCGAAACAGGTAGCGCAAAATAAATAGCATAATAAAAAAATAATTCTGCTCAAAATTGGTACCTAGTTCTCATAGTTATAAGTAATTGCAGTGCCTTGAGCAGGAGTAATGCTGGTATAAAAAGTGACGACTAGCGCCATGGATGGCGCGAGACGGTACATGGATGTACCATAGAGCCAATTTTTATACCAGCATTACTCCTTCCGCAAAGGCGCCTGAAGTAAGTAATACTACATAACATTTTATAAGAATTAATGTTATGCTCTTAAGAGTAAAAGCGTAATTTTAATGGAAGATGAGGAAAGATGAAACTCAAATGATAAGATTTATTCAGTTTTTTAGTACGTTATTGCTTTGCTTTTTTTGTTTTCCCTTATTCGCTTGGGATGCGACTGGTCATCGTTTAGTCGCCCAGATTGCCTTTGATCGGCTTACACCGAGTGCAAAAGAGCGAGTTAATGCAATTTTAGGTCTTCAACCAAATGATTTACGAAGCGATCGTTTTTTAGAAGCAGCTGTGTGGGCAGATAATATTAAAAAGCAACATAATTTTAAATATAATCGGTTGCACTATACAAATATACCGTTTACGTTTGATCAAACACCGCTACCCAATTTTTCATCTCCCAATATAATGACAGCGATTGATGATTTACGTATAAAATTAAGTGATTCTAATTTAAGTAAAGTAAAACAAAAATTATATTTGCGATTATTAATTCATTTTGTTGGAGATATTCATCAACCCTTACATTGTGCGACAAGAGTTAGTCGGTCATTGCCGCTGGGTGACGAGGGAGGAAATCTATTTCTTGTTAAGGGCATGCATGTAAAGAACTTACATGCATTGTGGGATCAAGGGATTGATCACTATAGCTATATCACGGACAAATATCCCCTACGGCATTGGCAAATTAAAGAATTAGCAAAAAAATTAGAACATGATTTCCCAAGAGAAAACTATATAGAAAGACTGCAAAATACGACTCCTAAATTATGGGCACAAGAAAGTTTTATGCGAGCTAAAAATACGGCTTATCAAATTCCAGCAGAACAGTTTCCAGAACAAAAATATTTACAGGAAGCAAGCGTAATGTCTAAAGAGCAAATAGCATTAGCAGGATATCGTTTAAGTGTTATATTAAATCAATTATATGGGAGTAAATAATGTGTAGTATATTGATCTTAGGCGCTGGTAAAATTGGTGCATGTATATCAGCATTATTTTTGCAGGAATCAGATTATCAAGTGACCGTTGTTGATCGCTGTTTTGAAAAACCTGACTTTAAACGATTACAAAAAAAATATCCCGCGCTTAAAGTAGAGAAACTAGATATTCAAAATGAATCTGATGCTGAAAAATTTTTTAATAATAATCAATTTGATGCTGTGATTTCATGTTTGCCTTTTTTTGTAAATGCAACGGTTGCAGCTTATGCAGCTAAATATAATATGCATTATTTTGATTTGACAGAAGATGTTCATGTAACAGCAGAGATCAAAAAAATCGCCAAAAATTCTAAAGTTGCTTTTGTTCCACAATGTGGTTTGGCTCCAGGAATAACTGGGATCATTGCTTATGACTTAGTTCAACATTTTGAAAAAGTAGAAAGTATTAAATTGCGTGTGGGTGCTTTACCACAACATACAACACATGCATTACATTATGCTCTAACATGGTCTACAGAAGGGATGATTAACCAATACATAAATGATTGCTCAACCATTAGAGAGGGTAAACATGTGCTAGTTCCTGCGATGCAAGATCTTGAGTTAATTGAAGTTGAAGGTTTGAGATATGAAGCATTCAATACTTCAGGTGGTTTGGGAAGTTTAACTGAGATATGTGATAGTAATGTAAATACCCTGAATTATAAAACGATTCGCTATATTGGACATTGTGAAAAAATGAGATTTTTATTATTTGATTTACGTTTAATAGAAGAAAGAGAAACCTTAAAACGAATTTTAGAAAGAGCGATACCTACAACATACCAGGATGTGGTGATGCTTTATATTTCAGCTGATGGATGGAAACATGGCCATTTTGTTGAAGAAAGTTTTGTTGCAAGAATATTTCCTCAAATCGTTGCTGAATTAGAATGGTCTGCTATTCAAATTGCTACGGCTACAGGTGCATGTATGGTGGTCGATCATATTTTATCAGAACATCAGAAGTACAAAGGACTCGTTTTGCAAGAAACACTTCCATTTCCTGCAATCAAGCAAAACCGTTTTTATGAGTACGTCACTTTTCATCAAGTATGAAGCATTTAAGATGCTTGAATGAGTTGAGGGTGTACGACTTTTGCAAAATCCGCATAGGCCATTCGTATTAATTCAGAGTGTGAACCAGCATTAAATGCAATTTCCGGATCCTCTGATAATTTTCGGTCTACAAAAACTTCCATTCCATAAAGATTACCAAAAGGTGGCATAGCACCTAGCTCACAATTGGGAAATTGATCTCTAAATTCACGTTCACTGGCTAGTTGGATTGGTTTACCACCTAAAGATTGAGTCAAGTGACTAAAATTGACTTTATCATTAGCTGTTAATACAACCATTGCTAATTTGTCTCCGATTTTAACAATCACAGTTTTGGCAAGTTCCTTTCCATGAATATGTGCAGACTGTGCCGTTTCCTGAGCCGTGATACTAGGACTATGTTTAATACATTTATATCGAATGTGCTCATGATCAAGAAAATCACGTATATTACCTACGGCCATGGTAGTTCTCCTTATTTCTTAAGTGGATCTATACATTTATTGTACAAACTTAAATATAGAGCAAATATTGAATTGTTCAAGAAAAATTCTAAATTGATATCTTTATTAAAACTGATATAGTCTATTTTCATTATTTTAAATAACAAAAATGAGTGATTAATACACTATTAGAAAAGGAATGACTGAAATGGCCATAGGTCCCGTCATGCTTGATCTGGAAGGTATAAACCTAACAGATGAAGAAAGGAAATTACTGAATAATCCTCTTGTTGGAGGGGTGATTTTTTTTGCCAGAAATTATGAGTCGCCTGAGCAAATAGCCAATCTTGATTATGCCATTCGTGACTGCCGAAGTGAGCCTATTTTAATAGCTGTTGACCAAGAAGGTGGGCGTGTGCAGCGATTTATAAATGGCTTTACTAGATTGCCTGCATTAGCAAATATTGGTGACCTGTATGATAATACACCTGAAAAAGCCATGATATTAGCTGACCAAGCAGGTTGGTTAATGGCAATCGAATTACTTGCTGTGGGAATTGATATAAGTTTTGCGCCTGTCTTAGATTTACGAAATGAAATCAGTACCGTGATTGGGAATCGTAGCTTTCATTCTTCACCTGAAGTTGTGACTAGTCTTGCCAAAGCCTATATTAATGGAATGAATCGAGCTGGTATGCAAGCCGTTGGAAAACATTTTCCTGGTCATGGTTCTGTTGCGCATGATTCTCATCATACTTTACCGATTGATGAAAGAGGTCCAGAAGAGCTATTAAATAATGATTTAATACCTTTTACTAAATTAGCACGCACACATTTAGCCGGTGTGATGACAGCGCATGTTTTATATAATAAATTAGATAGTAACCTTCCTACTTTTTCTACTTATTGGTTACAAAACGCGTTAAGAAAATCAGCGGGATTTAATGGGGTTATATTTAGTGATGATTTAACAATGGCGGGCGCAGAGATAGCTGGTGATTACTATCAGCGATCTATAAAAGCGTTGACGGCTGGTTGTGATATGATATTAATTTGTAATAATCGCACAGCTGCTTTGGAAGTATTGGAAAAACTGGAAGGATACCAAAACCCAATTTCGCAACAACGTTTATTAAAACTATGCGGTCGTTTTCAATATACACGATCTGAATTACAATTTAGACAAGAATGGAAAGAAATCTCAACCGAGATCAAAGAATTTGATTTAGAAGCAGTAACAGATAATTAACTGAAACACAACAAGAGGTAGAAAATGGATATTCCAAAGCATATTCGTGAAGTTTATTCAAACGCAGTATGTTTGTATAGCAAACAAGAAGTAGAGCAAGCTTTAGATAAATTAGCAGGCGCTGTACATAATAAATTAGCTGATAGTAATCCATTATTATTATGTGTCATGGTCGGTGGTTTGATTCCTACGGGTGGATTATTATCTCGCATCGATTTTCCTTTAGAGCTAGATTATGTTCTTGCAACAAGATATACCGGTCAAACGCGCGGCGGGATTGTGTCTTGGAAAAATAAACAA
>JBFWPS010000104.1:0-7155 GCA_050249855.1 Gammaproteobacteria bacterium | reverse complement strand
AATATGATGGAATTAATTCGTAATATTGCTATTGAACATAGTGGATATTCTGTGTTTGCTGGTGTAGGTGAACGTACTCGTGAAGGTAACGATTTCTATCATGAAATGAAAGAATCTAATGTATTAGACAAAGTTGCATTAGTATACGGACAAATGAATGAACCACCAGGAAATCGCTTACGTGTAGCGTTAACCGGTTTAACGGTTGCTGAACATTTTCGTGATGAAGGTCGAGATGTATTATTATTTATTGATAATATTTATCGATATACTTTAGCTGGTACTGAAGTATCTGCACTTTTAGGACGTATGCCTTCTGCTGTAGGTTATCAGCCAACACTCGCATCTGAAATGGGCGCATTACAAGAACGTATTACCTCTACAAAAACAGGTTCTATTACTTCTGTACAAGCAGTTTATGTACCAGCAGACGATTTAACCGATCCATCTCCTGCAACGACTTTTGCACACTTAGATGCAACCGTTGTATTGTCACGTCAAATTGCAGAACTTGGTATTTATCCAGCGATTGATCCTTTGGATTCAACCAGTCGCCAACTTGATCCACAAGTAGTCGGTCATGAGCATTATGAAACAGCACGTGCAGTACAAAAAATATTACAAAGATATAAAGAATTAAAAGATATTATTGCAATTTTAGGTATGGATGAATTATCTGAAGAAGATAAATTAACCGTTAGCCGTGCTCGAAAAATTCAACGATTTTTATCACAACCATTCTTTGTTGCAGAAGTATTTACAGGGTCACCTGGAAAGTATGTACCATTAAAAGAAACCATTAGAGGTTTTAAAGCAATTATTGCTGGTGAAATGGATGCTCTACCCGAACAAGCATTTTACATGGTTGGTACCATTGATGAAGCAATCCAAAAGGCACAATCTTTATGAGCATCATGATGCATGTTGATATTGTTAGTCTTGAAAAACAAATTTTTTCAGGACAAGCAGAAGCAATATTTGTAACTGGAACATTAGGAGAGCTTGGTATTTATCCTGGCCACACACAATTATTAAGTTCGCTAAAACCAGGACAAGTGCGCGTGCAGCTTTCTAACAAACATGAAGAAGTTTATTATATTTCTGGTGGAATTTTAGAAGTGCAACCTGGTATTGCAACTATTTTATCTGATACGGCTGTTCGAGCAACTGATTTGGATGAGGCAGCGGTACTTGCTACAAAAGAAAGAACAGAAAAATTAATAGCTTCAAAACAAACGGATTTTGATTATTCTAGAGCAACTGCTGAATTAGCAGAAGCTTTAGCGCAATTACGAGCGATACAGAATATTAAAAAGAAAATTAGATAATGTAGGGTGGGCAAAGCGCGTATGCATTGCGCTTAAATTTACAAATAATTTAGATAGCGCGTGCCCACCAAGTGAATTGCTTAAGTGAGGGAGTTAATATAACAATATGTCACTTAGTGTCGTTATACTCGCTGCTGGTAACGGCAAGCGCATGCAAACAAAACATCCCAAGGTCTTACATCAGTTAGCAGGTCTTTCATTTCTTGAACGCGTTATTCGAACCGCTTCTAGGCTAGAAGCAAAAATCTTTGTTGTTTATGGTCACCATGGCGAGCAAGTTCGCTCTTATCTTGAATCTGCACCAGTTAAATGGGTTTATCAGAAAGAACGCTTAGGTACGGGGCATGCAGTACTACAAGCATTACCAGAAATACCTGATGATGATCAGGTGTTAGTTTTAGTGGGTGATAGTCCACTTGTTTCATTAGAAACCATTCAAAATTTATTGAACGAAGTTGACGAAAATGGCGTAGGTTTGGTGATTACAAAAATAGCTGATCCAACAGGGTTTGGTAGAGTTATTCGAGATCAAACTGGCCGAGTGTTTTCAATCGTTGAAGATAAAGATGCAACACCAGAACAGAAAAAAATTCAAGATATCAATTCAGGTATTATTACAGCACCCGCTAAGAAATTAAAAGCATGGTTACCAAAACTAAAAACGAATAATAAACAGTCGGAATATTATTTGCCTGATATTATTGCATTAGCTGTTTCAGAAGGTTTTCAAGTTAAATCGGTTGTTGCACAATCAAGTGAAGAAGTTTTGGGAATCAATGATCGTGTACAACAATCAAAATTAGAAAGATATTATCAGGCCGACATTGCACATGCATTAATGCTACAAGGTGTTACCATTATTGACCCCACAAGAATTGATATACGTGGGGATGTCAATATTTCGCAAGATGTAACGATAGACGTTAATGTTATTTTAGAGGGTCGAGTTAGTATAGGTTGCGATAGTGTGATTGGCGCAGGATGTATTATAAAAGATAGTTCGATTGGTGAAAATGTTACAATTTTGCCTTATTCTGTTATTGAGGGTGCTGAAATTCAATCAAACTGTAGTGTAGGACCTTTCGCGCGAATTCGACCTAAAACCATATTAAATGAACATGCAAAAGTAGGTAATTTCGTTGAAATGAAAAATACCGTGCTAGGCGCAGAAAGTAAAGCGAATCATTTATCTTATCTGGGTGACGCAACGATTGGTAATCGTGTGAATATTGGTGCTGGAACAATTACTTGTAATTATGATGGTGTGCATAAACATGCAACTGTTATAAAGGATGGTGTTTTTATAGGTTCAGACACACAATTAGTCGCACCGGTAACTATTGGAGAAAATGCATTTATAGGTGCAGGTTCTACGATTACAGAAAACGCACCGGCTAATGAGTTAACCTTGTGCCGAGCAAAACAAATAACAATTCAAGGATGGCAAAGACCAACCGATCAAGATGAATGATATCTTTAAACCATTTTTAAAATGGGCTGGTGGAAAAACTTCGGTTTTAAGTCATATTTTACCTAAATTACCTTCAGGCAAACGCTTTATTGAACCTTTTCTAGGTGCTGGCGTTGTTTTTTTAAATACGCACTATAAGCAATATTTTTTAGCAGACAATAATCCTGATTTAATCAGTGTTTATGATTATTTAAAGCAAGAAGGTGATGATTTTATTATAGATTGCGAGCGGTACTTTAAACCCAAATACAATGAAAAAAATCAATACTTAATTTTAAGAGAATTATTTAATACGACAACTGATGCACGATTGAAAGCTTGCTTATTTATCTATTTAAATCGACATGGTTATAATGGGCTTTGTCGATATAATTCTAAAAAAATCTATAATGTTCCATTTGGTTCCTACGTAAAACCACTTTTCCCAATAGAACGCATGCAAATTTTTCATCAAAAATTACAAAATGCAAAAATTGAATGTAGTGATTTTGTTGATACAATCAAAAATGCAAAAAAAGGCGATGTTGTTTATTGCGACCCACCTTATGTGCCTTTAACACAAACAGCTTATTTTACTAACTACAGCCACAAAAATTTCTCTGAAGATCAGCAAATACAACTTGCACAAGCTGCTAAAAAGGTTTCAAAAAATGGAACGACTGTTTTAATTTCAAATCATGATACTCAATTCACACGAAAAATTTATAAAGGTGCGAAAATAATATCTTTTAAAGTGCACCGAAATATCAGTTGCAATGGTCATAAGCGAGTCAGTGCAAAAGAATTATTAGCTATTTTTTCATAGATGCTGAGTCCTGTAGTGTTTGTAAACCTACGAAACGATCAAATATTTTTTTACGACTATCTACGGTGTGTGTATCATCATCACAGTAATTAGAAGCTGTTAAGATAATTGGAGAATTAAAAAACCAGAGTGTATTGATTGTATCAAGCAAGTCAGGTTTATCACGCAGCGCATTAAGTAAATAGCTAATGAATGAATGAGTCATATGACGTGGTTTTGAAGTAAATAATCCGCTTTGAAAAAAAACGACGAAAGCAGATAATGCATGTTCAAAAGTACAAGCTTTGCTTACTGAATCTCTGAATGTCATAGCTCTAGAAATTCCAGCGGGACCGTGATCGTCATTTTTACTTATTTCAGGAAATAATTTATGCCAATTTTCGTATGCATGATAAGCTTTATACATAAGATCTTTTAATGCAATAAGCATATTATCTTGTTCTGGCTGACATAAAACTTCTTTAAAGAATGCGATTCCAATTGTACGCTGTTCCTGAGCTGTCTCACTTTTGTCTGTATAATCAACTTGGCTTGACAATTTAAGGTTTGCACGACCAGTGATTTGTGCGTTAGGTGAGCTTGATGGCAATAATAAGGGAACATGATAATATCTTTTGTTAAACCAATAATTGTTGAGTGCTTCTATGAGGAACTGTTTGTATTTTAAAGCGTTTAATACGTATGAGATAAAAGAATTTGCTGTGAAATCGCTTTTATGAGATTTCATATGTCCTATCATAGTTAGTCGTAAACTCTCCATATTTTGTATCCTTTCAAGCTTTTGAAGTAATAGTTCGGCTTGCGTAACACCCGTTGTTGGTACTGCGTAATTAAGAAAGGAAGTTTTTGATGCTTTATAGCTCTTATATTTTGAAAGAGCATCCTTTATACAATCTTTAAACTCTCCTATAATGAAAGTTTCGCTGTAAGTTTGCATTTTATAAACCCTATTTTAATTTTTGCCAACTAGTTTTGTTCAAAGATGAATAATATAGCTTAGTTTTTATTCTGGATCAAGAAAAACGTCTAGAGTTGGTTGGAAAAATTGTATCTTTTAATGCACATCGAAATATGGGTGGCAATGGTCATTGAGCGAGGTCAAGCAAAACATTCCCGCCGTTGAAAATCAGCAATCGCAAGGGCTTAGTTGTCAATAAACGATGAAGTGAAAATTTCCAGAAGGGAACAGTGGAAAGATGATCCGATAATAAATTTACTAATTAAAATTTAATAAAGTAAAAAAAACAGTTGTTCATAAAAATCAGCAGTAATGTGGTTATTTATAAAGTAGTTTTTTCACGTATACTAATGATTCATTTATTTCGTTTGTTAAAAATGCTAAAAATTTAGGAGATTCTAGCGTGTTGATTTGTACATCAGTTGGAATGAATCTTGACATTTCTTCCTTAAATGTTCCTTTATGTATAACATCATGTAAATTATTGATTATTAGATCTAATTTTTCGTTAAAATCAGTGATTCTATAGTCATTAATTTTATTTATAATATAATTGATATTAACAGATGTTCCTTTTTGTTTAAGCCATCGTAAGTCCCAAATATCTCTGTTACGTATACGAGGTTGAGTGTTGACTAAAGATATAATCTTAATCCTGTTCCCCCTTGAAACGTTAAATTATCTAATAGATGTGCTTGGTCGAGCGCAAATAAAATATCATAATGTAGTAATTCTTTTTTTATGACGGGCATCATGTGTGCATATCTGGTAGTTTGCATAGCTTTTTCTACTAGGCTATCAAAATTTTGTTTTTCATTCATTTTTGTAACTCCTATTTACTACTACGATCGAATAGCTCATCTAAATCGACAAGACCAGTATTTCTCCCTACACGTTTAAGGTCGCGCCAGGCCGTTTCTTTTGTAGCAACGCGTAATGGACGTTTTGGAATGGAATAAATACTATCGATAATATCTGAAATAGTTCTTTTTGTATGAGTGCATTTTTATGAAAATCAGTGGTAATAATGTAGATTTTGCAAGATTGATCTATATATTATCTTAATGTGCAATGGGTTGCCGTAATCATCATAAATAAAAATGTTTTATAACTTTTTAGCTGTGTTAGTGCTAAAACGTAGATAAGAGTTTTAGTGAACTATTTAGATTGAAAAATTTCTCTTATCTGTTGCCAAGGTAAGGCGATAACATTATCGGTTATTTCAAATGCATGCGGTGTGCGACATATTACATAAGCTCTATTTGTGTTGTGATATTCAGCTAGAAACTTTTGCAAGTGACGAGTATCTTTCGTAAGTGGTTTTTCTGTCCATTTAACTTCTATGGGAATATAGTTTCCTTGTATTGACAAAACATAGTCTATTTCAACACCACTACTATCACGCCAATATTTTACTTGAGCATCTTGATAATGGTGTGTTTGATGAATTAATTCAATACCAATATATTGTTCAAATAAAATTGCAAGGTAATTCTCAGGTAATGAAGTTCCTTCATTGGTACAAGCTCTTCTTATACCAAGGTCAAAAAATAAATATTTTGGTGATTTTATTAAACGACGATGAGAACTACTATGAATAATAGGATCAATGCGTAAAGCAATCATACAATCTTCGAGAATTTGATAGTATTCGATAATTGTAGATACTGCAACGCCAACATCTTGCGATAATTTGGTGAAATTTACAATTTTTCCTGATTCACTTGCTGCTAATTCTAAAAAACGAGAAAAATGTCCGATGTTTCTAACCAATGCTTCTAAACGAATTTCTTCTTCAAGATAGGTTGTTACATAAGAACGCAAATCGATATTTTTATTTTCAGGCACTTTTTCTGTAATAATCGATGGTAATGTACCGTAAATCAATATTTCTTCAATAGATGGTAAAGGTGTTGGCAGTTCTTCAATATGTAATGGATCCATTGTCAGTGAAACTACTCTTCCGGGTAATAAATTCAAAGAGGCACCGTATTTCAGTTTTCGAACGGATGAACCAGATAAAATAAATTGTGCTTTCTTCTGGTCTATCATTAGCTGTGCAACATCCATTATTCCTGGAATTTTTTGTATTTCGTCCATAAAAATTAAAGGAGGATTTTGCCATTTGATTAATTCAAGTTTTAACTCTTTCGCAAGCAAGGAAGGTTCTTTTTCATAACGAATACGCACCTCAGGATCAATAAATGTATAGCTAATATCAGGTTTAATTTCATGATGAATCAGTGTTGTTTTCCCCGTTTGACGAGCGCCAAGGAGCAAAACGCTTTTTCCACGTTCCAAAGCAGTATTGATCTGAGTGGTGATTTTTCTGTATATGTAGTGCATAGACTATATTTTCAATGTAAATATAGGATAAGTCAAATAAAATCAATATAAATAACAAGTATTTATCGTTTGAACCGCAATTTGTTTACTAAAAAGATAATAAACGATGTTCGTTTAATAAAAAAACCACAGTACTATCGCTGATTTTTCATGAAAATCAGCGGTAGTACTGTGGATTTTTCAAGATTGGCTTGTGTATTACCTTTAGGGTGATTTTATGCCAAAATCTTCTCTAAGCATTGATTAT
>JBFWPS010000103.1:0-7201 GCA_050249855.1 Gammaproteobacteria bacterium | reverse complement strand
TAATTGGCATAGCCTTGCATTTCTTACCGCGATTTTGTTTAGTTTAGTGGGAATGGAAATGTCTGCTGTTCATGCTGAAGAAGTCAAAAACCCTCAAAAAGATTATCCAAGAGCTTTGTTTTATTCTACGATTATTATTTTAACTAGTTTAACACTTGCATCCTTAGCCATTGCAATTGTTGTGCCACAAGCCAAAATTAGTTTGGTTTCAGGGCTCATTAATGCATTTAGTATTTTTTTTCACACATATCATCTTGCTTGGATTATTCCAATTATTAGCATAGCCATGTTAATTGGTTCATTAGGTGGTATTTCTGCCTGGATCATTGGCCCTACCAAAGGATTGCTCGTTGCAAGTTATGATGGAACCATTCCACCCATCTTTCATAGTGTTAATCAATATGGTGTACCAGTAGCACTATTAATAACGCAAGCTATTATTGTTACCATTTTAAGTACTGTTTTTTTATTAATGCCAACCGTTAATACTTCTTATTGGTTATTAAGCGCGCTTACATCACAACTAGCATTATTGTTTTATATCTTTTTATTTTCAGCCGCCATAAAATTACGTTATAGCAAACCAGACCAACCGCGTGCATATAAAATTCCCGGCGGTAAATTGGGTATGTGTCTTGTTAGTGGGGTTGCTATTCTTACTTGTATCGTTGTTGCTACTTTTGGATTTTTACCTGCTTCAAACATTACAACAGGCAATATATTATTTTACGAAGGTTTTTTAATTGGTGGAATTATCGTTTTTTGCGGCATTCCTTTAATCATTTATTATTTTCATAATCCTAGTTGGATTAATGAATCATAATGTTTTTTTTCAAATAACGTAATTTTTTGATTTTTAAGCATTTTACTTTCCGCAATTACTCAGCGTTTGTGCAAACGATTACTTAGTGTTTATGTTAATGATTTACACGTGTGTGACAGGAAAAGCGATAACATCCGCTATATTCTTAGTCTTTGTAGCCAACATCATGATGCGATCAACCCCTATTGCTACACCCGCACATTCAGGAAAACCATGCGATAAAGCCACTAATAAGTTTTCATCAATAGCAACTAAATTTTGATTGCTTGCAGCACGTTTTTTTAAGTCATTCTCAAAACGCATGCGCTGTTCATTGGCATCCCCCAACTCATGAAATCCATTAGCTAATTCCATCCCTTGTATAAATAATTCAAACCGTTCAGCAACTGGATTTTTATCATTTCGAATACGCGCTAGCGCTGCTTGATTGGGTGGGAAATCATAAATAAAAACAGGGGCATCAAATCCTAACTTGGGTTCTATACAATAACTAATTAAAAAAGTTAGCCAAGTATCTTTATCTTCGCCTTTCAAACTTTCTAAATTACCTAGATTTTGTTTTTCGGCGCATTGTTTAAGTAAATCAATGGTTGCTGTAAAAGGATCAATATCTAAATAATGAAGAAACACTTCTCTATAACTAAAACGTTTTGATTTAGGTAAATTTAATATCGCTGCCAATAACTCATCAATTTCATCCATTAAGGCATGATGATCAAATCCCTCTCGATACCACTCTAGCATAGTAAACTCTGGATTATGGCGTGTACCAGCCTCTCCATCACGAAATGCTTTACAAATTTGATATATTGAACCAATGCCCGCACAAAGTAATCGTTTCATCGGAAATTCAGGTGATGTTTGCAAATAAAAAGTTTCGTTATGACAACCCTTTATTTGCGTTGAGATTGACTGAATATTGGGATCAGGAATAGTTCCTCTACCTAATATAGGCGTTTCAACTTCTAAAACATTTTTCTTAGCAAAAAAATCACGAATTTGTGCGATAATTCGCGCTCTTTGTTTTAAATGATGAATGGAGGCAGTGGGTTCCCAAGACATTATTCTTTTGCCCGTGAAACATATTCACCCGTTCTAGTGTCTACTTTAATAATTTCTCCGGTTTGCACGAATAATGGAACTCGAACAACGGCACCTGTTTCTAAAGTAGCAGGTTTTCCACCGCCGCCAGAAGTATCACCACGGACACCTGGATCGGTCTCTGTAATTTCTAACGTTACAAAATTAGGTGGTGAAATTGCTAATGGTGCACCATTCCATAAAGTTAAAATACAATCTTCTTGTCCTTTTAACCATTGTTTTGAGTCTGTCATCGCAGCTTCGCCTACGATATACTGCTCAAAACTGCTAGGCGCCATAAAATGCCAATTTTCACCATCAAAATAAAGATACTGGGCGTCTATATCTACTACGTCTGCACCTTCTATGGTTTCACCTGACTTAAATGTTTTTTCAACTACACGACCTGTTTTAAGATTTCTAAGCTTAACTCGATTAAATGCTTGGCCTTTTCCTGGCTTAACAAATTCATTTTCGACGATATTATATGGATCGCCATCCATAATAACTTTTAAACCACTTTTAAATTCGTTAGTGCTATAAGTTGCCATACGTTTCTACCTTACTATAATTACAAAACAGTTTGCTTTTTGTGCTAATTTGCACTTAGTATACAAAAGCTGTAATTTATCAATTTAACCTATGATCTGTAAAGAAATGACGACCATTATTCAAAAAAAATCAGACTGGCAAACTGCCCTTCTAAATTTAATTACCGACCCTAGTTTATTATTTGAAATACTTGAGCTTGACCCAAGTTATCTGGATCAGGCTCATAAAGCTACTACACTCTTCCCATTAAAAACTACACACAGCTTTGTAGCGCGTATGGAAAAAAGCAACGTAAATGATCCACTGTTACTTCAAGTGCTACCCTTGTTTGCTGAATTTTCAAAAAATGACAATTTTACAAATGACCCTTTAAGTGAAATGGATGTTAATCCTATTCCTGGCTTACTACATAAATACCATGGACGAGTTCTTTTAACTTTAACTGGAAGCTGCGCTGTTAATTGTCGTTTTTGTTTTAGACGTCATTTCCCATATAAGGAAAATATGCCGGGTACCCAAGGTTTTAAGCACATTATGAATTACATTTCAAAGGATCCTTCTATTAATGAAGTGATATTAAGTGGAGGAGATCCTTTAAATGTAAACGATAATTATTTAAAAAAAATGATAGGTGCATTCAGTGAAATCAAGCACCTAAAACGTGTAAGAATACATTCTCGTTTACCTATAGTCTTACCTGAACGTATTACACAAGAATTAATGACTGTTTTAACATCCACCCGATTAAAAACGATCATGGTTTTACACTGCAATCATCCCAATGAAATTGATGAACAAGTTCAAAAAGCTGTAAGTCGATTATATAACACTGGTATACCGATACTCAACCAAACTGTTTTATTGAAAAAAATTAATGACAACGCAGAAACTTTATGTGCTTTAAGCGAAAAGCTATTCGATTCAAATATTACACCGTATTATCTTCATTTACCTGATAAAGTCGCTGGAACTATTCATTTTTATGTAAGCAAAGAATTCGCAAAGCAAATCTATAGAGAAATGATTCAAACATTACCTGGATATATGGTTCCAAAATTGGTAGAAGAAATTCCCGGCATTAAATCAAAACAAATCATTGATATTTAACATTAGAATCTAAATTTAGAAATCTTCCCAAACTTCTAATACATTTTTTTCTTCGATAGTAGGATTATCACGTAACTTGAAAATACGTTGATATTTTTTTATTTCTTTATTTTGAGAAGCTGATTTTTTAGGGTGCGTGACATCAAATTCTTTTAGAAATTTATCAATTTTACTAATATAGTTTCGTGATATTTTAGCTGTAATAATTCTTTTTAAAGTATCTAAAAGTGACATGTCATACTCGTGTTGAATAAATTTTATCTATCATAAAATAGTAGTTATAAAAATACAATCATATCTTTAAGTGTTCACAACACTGTAAAAATACAGATTGAAATTTTCAATTCGTTGTTGTAATAATATCGATAGTTAAAAATAATAACAAGGAGAACTCACCATGGCTCAGGCTATTCCTGAAGTTAACTCAAAGGACCTAATTCAACCTCTTTCATCAGACCCCATTAACGCACTTCCTCTTAGCCAAAGATTAGTTCTTAGGGTTATTAATTACTCAAAAGAACTGACTGAAAACAAATTCTCAGCAGTAGAACCAGCCACTATAAAATCGCCGCCGGTTTTAAGTTAATTATTTATTAGACTTTCAATTATTCTCACTATGTCAAAAAAGGTAAATATATTCTCTTTAATTGAATTATTTTGCCTATTTTATTTCATTTGAAAAAAACATGGTATATAATTTCATATGAAAGGATGTTTTTATGTACAAGTGCAAAACCGACTCAAAGCCAAGAAAAGGCAAAGTGTTATCAAAAGCATTGCAAAACATGAATGACTATTTAGGTTTAAAACGTAGTGAATTAGCAGCTATTATTGGTACAAGTCCAGCTTCATTAAGTCGCTTATTTTCAGGCAATCATGAAATGAACATTCATAAAAAAGAAGCTGAGTTAGCGCTTATTTTATTACGCCTCTATCGCAGTCTTGATACACTATTAGGTGGGAATACAAAACAAATCCAAGATTGGTTAAGAAGCCCAAATAAACACTTAAATGGAATACCCATCGAATTAATTCAATCAGTTGAAGGACTTATAGTTGTTACAACTTATCTGGATGCCATGCGAGGTAAACTATAAATGTCCTCTGAGTTATGGACTTCTCTTAAAGGCTATCAACATCTAACTAAATTACAATTAGATGCATGGCGTTTAGTTGAAGATCAATACGAATCTGCGACGCGCAAATTAGTTGATACGCTAGAAGAACATGAAATTTTGGAAGACTTATTAGAAACTTCAAAACCAAATCAAAACACTTTATCTAGTAATTATAATTATCTTTTATCTACTCCCTTTCTTTATCCACCATTAAAGCATGGATCTCGATTTGGAAATAAACTGGAACCTTCTTTGTGGTATGGTTCTTATATTTTAACAACAGCAATGGCCGAAGTCGCATTTTATCGATTTGTTTTTTTTGATGGGTGGCAAACCAACGTTAAATTATTAAATGAAATTCTACTAACTTCATTCAAAGTACACGTAAAAACAACCAATGGAATTGACTTAACAAAACCTCCTTTTATAGAACATAAGCATATAATTTCTTCTCCAACAACTTATTTTACTAGTCAATTATTGGGTTCAAAAATGCGAGCAGATAATATAAAAGCCTTTCTATACTACTCCGCTCGCGATCTTGATAAGGGCGTGAATGTAGGAATATTTTCTCCTGAAATTTTTTTAACAAAAAAACCTAAAGAAAACTCCTTGTCAACTTGGCATTGTATAACGAGCGAAGAATCTGTCGAATTCGTTGAAAAAGGCATTGAGAAAAAAAAATTTCTGTTTGAAAAAAATCAATTTCTAATAAATGGCGTACTGCCATTTCCAGCTTAATATAGGAACATCAAAATGGAACAATCATTTTGGTTAGAAAAGTGGAAAATACACGACACTAAGTTTGATCAAGGACAACCAAACCCTCATTTAATACAATACTTAAGTTCTCTTAATTTAAAGAATAATGCTAGAGTTTTCGTGCCCTTGTGCGGAAAAAGCATAGATATGCTTTGGTTGAAAAATAAAGGTTTTCAAATTGTCGGTGTGGAATTAAGTTCTATTGCATGTGAAAGTTTTTTTAACGTGCATCAAATACCTTTTAAAAAACTTGAAACTAACAGACTTATACAATATGACGCTGAAAATATTACTTTATATGCGACTGATTTTTTTGATATTTCAAACAAAGAAATTGGTCATATCGATGCTATCTATGACAGAGCAGCATTGATCGCTTTACCAGAAAGGCTTAGAAAAAACTATACAAATCATTTAAGAAACATTATTAACGAAAATACAAAAATTTTATTGATTTCTTCTACCTATAATCAAAACGAAATGGCAGGGCCACCTTTTTCTGTCAGTGAACATGAAGTTTTAAGCCTATTTAAACACTTTGGTGAAGTTAAAAAATTATATGATCAAGAAGCAAAACTTATCCCGGAACATTTAAAGGAAAAAGGCTTAACTCAGGCAAGTGAACAAGTTTATTTTATAACATTCAATTAGCATGTGCTTCTTCAATAACCGCCTTATACTTTACTATCTTTTCTAGTAACCTTTACACCTGAAACAATCCCAAAATGGTAATATATTTAGCGCTGCGTGTGATTTGAAATCATTTTACCATGTAATTTTCAATTGCAACTTGAAAATTACATGGTAAAATGCACTTATGGAACGTAAATACTATTTAGAACAACTTCAGTTATATTTACAAGAATCACCCGTCGTAGCGCTTCTTGGACCACGGCAATGTGGTAAAACAACACTGGCACGACAATACATTTCACATAGTAAAGAAAACCATGAAACTTATTTTTTTGACCTTGAAGACCCTCTACACCTTGCAGCGTTACAAACGCCTAAATTAACACTCGATCAACTTTCAGGTTTAATTATTATTGACGAAATTCAACGTATCCCTAATTTATTTACATATCTTCGAGTTTTGGTTGATCGACCTGAAAATAGAATACAATTTTTAATTCTTGGAAGCGCTTCTCGAGATTTAATAAGACAGTCATCTGAAACATTGGCAGGTCGAATCGCATATCTTGAATTAACGCCATTTAATATGCAAGAAACAAAAGATCAAAACAAACTTTGGTTAAGGGGAGGCTTTCCCCGTTCTTATCTAGCCTCAAATGAACCAGCAAGCTTTAGGTGGCGCAAAAACTACATTAATACATTTTTAGAACGCGACATTCCTAATTTAGGAATCACAATACCTTCTATAACATTACGTCGTTTTTGGATGATGTTAACGCATTATCATGGAAATATCTTTAATGCTTCCGAAATTGCAATGGCTATGGGTGTTTCTAGTACCACCATCAAACGCTACCTAGATATTCTCACAGGAGCATTTATGATTAGACAACTAACACCTTGGATCGCTAATCTCAAAAAAAGACAAATAAAATCTACAAAAATATATTTACGTGACAGCGGTATCTTATTCGCATTAAAAGGCGTAAAAAACACTCAAGAATTATTATTGGATCCTGCGCTTGGTGCTTACTGGGAAGGCTTCGCACTAGAAGAAATTATTCGCTATCATCATGCCGATCCGGAAGATTGTTATTTTTGGGCAACACAAAACCGTGCTGAACTC
>JBFWPS010000102.1:0-7219 GCA_050249855.1 Gammaproteobacteria bacterium | reverse complement strand
GATTACACGCGATCAAATGGAACAATCTGCACAACAATTTCAAAAGCAAAAGCAAGTAGAAGAAGACATGCAAGCAAAACAGCAGGCTCGTCAGAATGTAATTCAAGGCGAGAAATTTTTAGCGAAGAATGCAAAACAACCGAGCGTGCATGTATTACCTAACGGATTGCAATATAAAATTTTAACGCCTGGTGTTGGAACGCATCCTACCAATACAGATCAAGTAACTGTGAATTATACGGGTCGTTTAATCAATGGTGAAGTTTTCGATAGTTCATATAAAAGAGGTCAACCAATTACATTGCCTATGGCAGGTGTGATACCTGGTTGGAGAGAAGCACTTAAATTAATGCAGCCTGGTGCAATGTGGGAATTGTATATTCCTGCAAAATTAGCTTATGGTGAAAGAGGTATGCCACCAGTGATTGGTCAGAATCAAACGTTGATTTTTAAAGTGCAGTTGTTGTCGATTCAAGGAAAATGAAAAACGCCCTCTCCCCAACTTGTTGGGGAGAGGAAGTTTATTCAACTAGCCCTTTGCAAACCAGGGGATTTTAGACCATCGTTTTATAAAATAATTTAAAATCAAATGAAACAAAAACTAATAAAATTCACTGAAATAATAAAAATCTACACTTCATTTCGTTTATTTATTGTTTTTTTATTAGGTTTTGCATCAGGACTTCCCAGTGAACTAACCCGCACTGCATTGCAAGCTTGGTTTACTGTAGCCAATGTCAGTATTATGAGTATTGGCTTACTCAGTCTTGTGATAGCCCCCTATATTTATAAATTTTTATGGGCTCCACTAATGGATCGTTATTTACCGCCACTCTTGGGGCGCCGTACGGGTTGGATTGTCATCACACAAATTTTATTGATTATGAGCCTCATTGCCATGGCATTCTGTAATCCTCAAATTAATCCCATGGTATTATCCATTTTTGCTTTTGCCACGGCTTTTTTTTCAGCCTCACAAGATATTGTAGTCGATGCATATCGAACCGATCTTTTATCACCCGAAGAACGTGCACCAGGTAGTGCGATGAATCAAGCCGGTTATCGTATTGCGATGCTGGTTGCAGGCGGTGTGTCATTAATCGTGGCAAGTGCTTTAGGTTGGCGAGCAACTTATATCATCATGGCAGGATTAATGTTAATTGGTGTGATTGGTAGTTTACTTGCACCGGAACCCAATTATCAACATGAAGTGCCTAAACATTTAAAAGAAGCAGTCATAGAACCCTTTCGTAATTTTTTAGAAAAACCGCAAGCCATTCAAATTTTATTTTTTATTATTCTTTATAAATTAAGCTATGCATGTATTTTAATGATGACACCTACTTTTTTACTTCGAGATTTAGGGTTTACTTTAGTAGACGTAGGTACAGTCAATAAAGGTTTAGGTTTAGTCGCTACACTGATTGGTGTCTTTTTAGGTGGCGTATTGGCTAATCGTATAGGATTAATGCGTGCTTTGTTTAGTTTTGCTTTATTTCAGGCGCTTTGTAATTTAATATTCGCTGCTTTGGCACTCAGTGGTAAAAGTTATTGGTTAATGGTAACGGCGGTTGTATCTGTAAACATATTTGCTGGGATGGAAGCGGCGGTATTTGTGTCATTCTTGATGAGTTTATGTGACAAGCGCTATAGTGCCACGCAATATGCATTATTGTCTGCTTTAGCAATGGTTGGGAATACAATTATCGGGCCCATAGCAGCATTTTTGGTTAGTAACTTTGGATGGTTTAATTTTTATATATCATCCTTTTTGATTGCGATACCAGGATTAATTTTATTAACTATATTAAGAAAGCAGTTTAAGGAGCCAGCATGGCAAGTTCTACAACAAAACGAGCGTTAGGATTTTGGACAACTACTGCTTTAGTGGTTGGTAATATGATTGGCTCAGGTATTTTTTTATTACCCGCGTCATTAGCTGCTTATGGTAGCATTGGGATCTTAGCATGGGTTGTGACAGCTGTCGGTGCGCTTTTATTAGCACTCGTTTTTGCAGATTTAAGTATTATGATTCCTAAAGTTGGTGGACCTTACGCTTATTGTAGAGAAGGATTTGGTGAATTCGTTGGTTTTCAGATTGCTTATAATTACTGGATTGCACTTTGGGTAGGAAATGCAGGTATTGTTGTTGCATTAATTAGTTATTTATCAACTTTCTGGACCGATTTAACTACTAATAGTGTGTTATCATTTTTTGTATGTGCAGGGATCGTTTGGTTTTTAACCTTGATTAATATACTTAGTATTCATGCTGCAGGTATTTGGCAATTAGTAACCTCTATTTTAAAAGTATTACCTTTAATATTGGTTGCAACCATTGGATTTTTCTTTTTTCACCCAGAACATTTCACGCAATTTAATATTTCAGGTCAAAGTAATTTTACTGCATTAGCAGGTGCAGGTATCTTAACTTTGTGGTCTTTTATAGGTTTAGAATCAGCAACAGTTCCTGCTGAATCTGTTACGAATCCGACAAAAACTATTCCTAGAGCTACTATTGTGGGAACTTTAATTGTAGCATTTGTTTATATCATCAGTACGATAGCTTTAATGGGCATGTTACCTATGCATGATTTAGCAAATTCAAATGCGCCTTATGCAGATGCAGCAAAACTTATCTTTGGTTCTTGGGGGCAAAGTATCATCGCAATTGGGGCCATTATTTCTTGTTTTGGTGCACTTAATGGTTGGATTTTATTGCAAGGACAAGTGCCTTATGCTGCTGCAAAAGATGATTTATTTCCAAGAATTTTTAATAAGCAAACCAAAAATAAAACCCCCATTGTTGGCTTAATTGTTTCAGCAGTTTTAATTACTTTGTTGTTATTACTAACATTGCATAAAACATTAGTCACACAATTTACCATGATTATTTTGCTTGCTACTTTAGCGACAGTCGTCCCCTATTTATTTACGGCGATGGCGGAAATTTTAATTTTACTACGTAAGCGAGAAGAATTTAATAAAAAACGTTTTTGGTTTTCTACTATCATTGCGGTTCTTGCAGGTGCTTATTCATTTTGGGCGATAGCAGGGGCTAGCAAAGAAGTGATTTATGCAGGTAGTTTATTATTTTTTAGCAGTGTGCCAATTTATATCTGGATGAAATGGAGCCATAGCAAATCACCTATGATTGCTCCATCACAAACTACTGATCTCAGTTAGTTTTTCTTCTAGCTTTTGTTTAGAAAATTGTAATTCAGCTACGCGCTCGCGTTCTTTATTAACAACAGCTTCGGGCGCTTTGGCCGTATAATTTGGATTTTCTAAACGGCCTAATGATTTCACCAACTCTTGTTGTAGTTTATCAATTTCCTTTGTTAAACGTGATACTTCAGCTGTTTTATCAATTAAACCAGCCAGCGGAATGAGTAATTCCAATTCGCCAACCAGACAAGTTGCACTGGGCGGTGTATTAGATGATTCCAGCCAATTAAGCGAATTAATTTTAGCAAGTGCTTTTAAGTATAGTGAGTGTTTTTCAATACGTTCACGATCAATAGGTTGTCCTTTATTTAATAAAACATCGATTTGCTTAGCTGGTGATACATTCATTTCACTACGGATTGTTCTCAATCCAGTTATAACTTGTTGTAACCAAGTGACTTCAGATTCTAGTTGTTCATTGATTAAATCTTTATTCACTTGCGGGAATGATTCTAGCATAATACTTGGTGCATTTTTTCCTACTAAAGATTTGATGTTTTGCCAAATCTCTTCGGTAATAAAAGGCATCATAGGATGTAGCAATAATAAAATATTACCTAAAACTGAAACTAAAGTTTTACGTGTACCATTGATAGCTACAGCAGTGCTGTTAGGATTTGTTAATATCGGTTTTACAAGTTCTAGATACCAGTCACAATATTCATTCCACACAAATTCATAAATTGTTTGAGCAACTAAATCAAAACGATAGATTTTGTAATAATCATGTACTTTTTGAATCACAGATTGTAAACGAGATTGGATCCACTGATCAAAAATACTATATTCACAAGGTTTTTCTAATTCAAAACCTTCAATGTTCATTAAAACATAGCGTGCCGCATTCCATAACTTATTACAAAAATTTCGATAACCTTCTAAACGATGTAAATCAAAACGAATATCACGCCCTGTTGATGCAAGTGCGCAATAAGTAAATCGAAGTGCATCGGTGCCTGAGGGTGGTATGCCATCAGGAAATTCTTTTTGTGTGCTTTTAGTGATTCGCTCAGCCATTCCTGGTTGCATTAAACCATAAGTTCGTTTTTTAATGAGACTTTCTAAATCAATACCGTCTATTAGATCGATTGGGTCTAATACATTTCCTTTCGTTTTAGACATTTTGTGTCCTTCGCTATCACGAATTAAACCAGTGATATAGACTTCTTTAAAAGGTATTTGGCCGGTGAATTTTAAACTCATCATGATCATACGAGCGACCCAAAAGAAAATAATATCAAAACCTGTCACCAATACGTTCGTTGGAAAAAATGTTTCAAGCTCGGGTGTGTTATCAGGCCAACCTAATGTAGAAAAAGGCCATAATGCTGAAGAAAACCATGTATCTAATACATCTTCTTCTTGAGTTAAAACTAAATCTTGAGGTAATTGATGTTTTTGGCGAATATCAGCCTCATTAAAACCTACATAAATGTTGCCGTTAGGATCATGCCAAGCAGGAATTCGATGTCCCCACCATAGTTGACGGCTAATGCACCAATCTTGAATGTTATCAAGCCATTGGAAATAAGTTTTATTCCAAGTATCGGGTACTAATTTTATTTGACCACTTTGAACTGCTTCGATAGCTGGTTTTGCTAGCGTTTCCATCTTAATAAACCATTGATCAGTTAAATAAGGTTCTACGATACTATGGCTACGTTCAGCGCGTGGTACTTGTAATTTATAAGGTTCAATTTTTTCAATTAAACCTAATTTTTCTAAATCTTCAATTACTTTTTTGCGAGCATCAAAACGGTCTAAATGACGATAAGTTTCAGGGACGTTTTCATTGGTTTTAGCATCGGGTGTTAGGATATTAATGAGTGGTAAATCTAAACGAATACCTACTTCATAATCTGTAAAATCATGAGCCGGTGTTATTTTAACAACACCAGAACCAAATTCTTGCATAACAAATTCATCGGCAATTACGGAGATTGTGCGATTTGTTAAAGGTAATTGAATCGTTTTATTAATAAATTTTTGATATCGCGAATCATTGGGATGGACTGCAACGGCTACGTCTCCAAACATGGTTTCAGGCCTAGTCGTTGCTACAACTAAATGCCCACTACCATCTGCAAAAGGATAACGAATATGCCACAAAGAACCTTGTTCTTCATGATTGGTTACTTCCAGATCGGAGATAGCTGTTTTAAAATGAGGATCCCAGTTTACTAATTTTTTTCCTCTATAAATCAAACCTTCTTCATATAAGCGAACAAATACAGTTTGAACAGCTTTACTGCAGCGTTCATCCATGGTGAAGCGTTCACGTTCCCAATCAACCGATGCGCCCATGCGTCTTAATTGTTTAGTAATCATAGAACCTGATTCATTTTTCCAAGCCCAAATACGATCTGTAAATGCCGAACGACCTAATGCTTGCTTTGAAGAGCCTTCTCGTTCAAGCAATCGTTCAACCACCATTTGAGTGGAAATACCAGCATGATCAGTTCCTACTTGCCATAACGTATTATGACCGCACATACGATGATAGCGGATGAGGGCATCCATTAAACTATCTTGAAATCCATGACCCATGTGTAGGCTGCCAGTGACATTCGGTGGAGGGATCATAATGCAATAGGGGGTTCCTTCATGAGAAGGTTTGAAATACCCATTTTTTTCCCATGTTTGATAGTGTTTTTGTTCTATATCAGCTGGATGATAGGTTTTTTCCATAGTTGTAAACGCCGTGTAGGTTAAAACTAACAAGTATAACTTACTCAGATACTAAGTAACAATATTGGAGCAGGTGAGAATTTTATGACTTATTAAAAACTTAAGCCGTCATTGCGATCGTAGCTAAGCAATCCAGGGCTGACTTTCAAAATCAACCTAATTCTGATTTTTTAACCTGTGAATTATCTTTTTGGTAAATATGTGTTATATTTCATTGGGCAAATGGAAATCGAAACATATTGTTGACTAACGTTTACAAATTGTTTGCAATAAGGGATTATTGAAAAATGTATAAAATTGAACTTACGAAATCTGCCAGAAAATCATATAGGACTTATGAAAAACAAAGTTGTCATTGCGAGGCACGCGTTGTTTGCCTGCCGCGGCAATCCAGAACTGAGTTGAAATAGATAGTCAGCTCTGGATTGCTTCGCCACGCTCGCAATGACGTCATAAGTTTTTCGTAAGTCCTATCATATTTAAAATTATCAGAAAATATTAGGCATTTAATTTTTGAAAAATTAAATCAACTGGCAGAATCACCCTTTGCAGAGAATCATGATGTTAAGGAATTAAAGGGAATAAAAAATTGTTACGGACTTAGAGTTTCAAATTGGCGTGCTCTGTGTCATTTACATCATGATCTTTTTTCTTATTGCCGTTATTAGAATTGCACATCGTAAAGAGGTATATAAATGAAAATACATCCGCAAATACTTTCACATAAAGGACTTCCAGCTTTTGTAGTTTTACCATTTGATGAATATGAGAAAATGCTAGAGATATTGAGTGAAGTTAATGATATGGAAACTATACAATTAGCTTTAGCAGACACAAAAGAACGCTTCCCACTTGAACTAGTCGAAAAAATTGCAGCAGGTAATAACGCAATTAAAATTTTTCGTGAATACCGCGGCATATCTCAGAATGAATTAGCGGAAAAAATTGGTGTTACAAGACAATATATTTATCAAATTGAAAATGGTGAGCGTGTAGGAACTACGAAAGTATTAAAGAAAATAGCTTCCGTGTTATCTGTCGATTTGGATGAGCTTGTATAATTTATCGAACAAGCTGTCCTGCTACTCTTTCTCTAAGCTCTAATAAACGACCATGAAAAAAATGCGTAGTGTTTTCAAAAACCAGCATTTTGTGTGGAAAAGTTTGTTTGGAAAACCAATCAAAAACTTCTTTAGCAGGAACAACTTCATCTTCAGTGCCTTGAACGATTAACCAAGGTGCTTTGGGTGGAATAACACTATCAAAATCAAAATGATTAACAGGGGGCGCAATACTAATCAGT